>NZ_JBHJRC010000196.1:0-15907 GCF_042261735.1 Kitasatospora sp. NPDC056327
CCCTTTTTTATCCCCCCGCCCCCCACCTATAAAAACAAAAATTCTTCCGGCGCCCGCTTCTTTTTTCTAAACCCCCCCGCCCCCCGCCCCCCCGCCCCGGGGCCCGGCCCCGTCGGGCGGCGGTCTCAGGCGTAGACCGGGCCGGTGAACTTCTCGCCCGGGCCGGCGCCCGGGGCGTCCGGGACGACCGAGGCCTCGCGGAAGGCCAGCTGCAGCGAGCGCAGGCCGTCGCGCAGCGGCGCGGCGTGGAAGTTGCTGATCTCCGGGGCGCCGGCGGTGACCAGCCCGGCCAGCGCGGTGATGAGCTTGCGGGCCTCGTCGAGGTCCTTGTCCTTCTCGCCGCCCTCGGCGAGGCCGCACTTGACGGCGGCGGCGCTCATCAGGTGCACCGCGACGGTGGTGATCACCTCGACGGCCGGGACCTCGGCGATGTCCCGGGTGAGGTCGTCGAAGCCGATCGCCTCGTCGTCCGCGGCGGGGTTCTGGGTGGGCTCGCTGCTCAAGGGGGGCTCGTTCCGTCGTGCCGGTGTCCTTACAGAGGGAGCGTACAAGCCGGGACACGAAGGGACGGAATGGCGTTCGATCCCCCGGCGCTGTATGCTTCGAGACTGACCGGCCAGACGTCCTCACGGAGGTCCGGCCAGCAAGTGGAGGCTCCACCCAGGAGGCCCGAGAGGGCAACCGCGAAAGTCTCCCACCCGATCGGCCTCACGGTCGACGGGTCCCGGTCCGCGACGGGCGCCCAGTGCGCCGACGGTCGCCGCGGCACCCCTCACCGGGTGCGGCCCCCGGTTGTGTGGAGCCCCGCTTGTACCGAGCGGGGCTTTTTTCGTGTCGCGGTGTGAACGGCCGAACGGAGCCGGGTACAGCGCAGCACGAATGAAGCCCCGCCCAGTGGTCCAGTCCACTACGTGCGTCCGCCGTCCGACGGCCGCATCGCAGAAGGTGCAACCGAGGAGGCCCCATCAGCACCGAGCCCCGCATCAACGACCGGATTCGCGTCCCCGAGGTGCGACTCGTCGGTCCCAGCGGCGAGCAGGTCGGCATCGTGCCGCTTGCCAAGGCGCTGGAGCTCGCGCAGGAGTACGACCTCGACCTGGTCGAGGTCGCGGCGACCGCCCGGCCGCCGGTGTGCAAGCTCATGGACTACGGCAAGTTCAAGTACGAGTCGGCCATGAAGGCCCGTGAGGCGCGCAAGAACCAGGCGCACACGGTCATCAAGGAGATGAAGCTCCGGCCGAAGATCGACCCGCACGACTATGACACCAAGAAGGGTCACGTCGTCCGGTTCCTCAAGCAGGGCGACAAGGTCAAGATCACGATCATGTTCCGCGGTCGTGAGCAGTCCCGCCCCGAGCTGGGCTTCCGTCTGCTCCAGCGGCTCGCCGACGACGTCCAGGACCTGGGCTTCGTCGAGTCCTCGCCGAAGCAGGACGGCCGAAACATGATCATGGTTCTCGGCCCGCACAAGAAGAAGACCGAGGCGATGGCCGAGGCCCGTGCCGCCGCGGACGCCCGCAAGGCCGAGCGCCAGGGCCGGACCACCGGCCCCGACGCCGGCGTGGAGGCCGACGACGCAGCCGAGCCCGCCGAGCTCGCCGAGGTCCAGGACGCCGCCGACGAGACGGAGGCCCCCGAGGCCGCCGCTCCGGTCGAGCAGCCGGCCGAGGCCTCCCAGGGCGCCTGACCCACCCGGTCGGGACGGCCCGGGAGACCGGCCACCAGGGTGACGGGGCGCCCCGCCCGGTCACCGCAGATCCATCCTTCACGCCCGCGCGGCGCACACCGCGCGGGCGTGGACGGACCGACGAGGAGATACGGCGAAATGCCGAAGCAGAAGACGCACAGTGGCGCCAGCAAGCGCTTCAAGATCAGTGGCTCTGGCAAGGTTCTGCGCGAGCGCGCCGGCCGCCGCCACCTCCTGGAGCACAAGCCCTCGACGCTGACCCGCAAGCTGGCCGGGACGGTCGAGCTGGCCCCCGCCGACGCCAAGAAGATCAAGAAGCTTCTCGGCAAGTGATCGCCCTCCCGCCCGGCGCGAGCCGCGTGCGGGGCAGCTGATCCTTCCCGACCCATTCGAATGACGGACCGCGTGAAGTAGTCCGTGGTCCAACTCAAGGAGTAATCAAGTGGCACGCGTCAAGCGGGCAGTCAACGCCCACAAGAAGCGCCGGGTCATCCTGGAGCGCGCCAGCGGCTACCGCGGCCAGCGCTCGCGCCTGTACCGCAAGGCCAAGGAGCAGGTCACCCACTCGCTGGTCTACAACTTCAACGACCGCAAGAAGCGCAAGGGCGACTTCCGTCAGCTGTGGATCCAGCGCATCAACGCTGCGGCCCGTGCCAACGGCATCACCTACAACCGCTTCGTGCAGGGCCTGAAGGCCGCCAGCGTCGAGATCGACCGCAAGATGCTGGCCGACCTGGCCGTCAACGACCCGGGTGCCTTCGCCGCCCTGGTCGAGGTGGCCCAGAAGGCGCTGCCGGCCGACGTGAACGCCCCGAAGGCCGCCGCCGACGCCGCCTGATCCAGCTGGATCGGTTGAACTCAGCCGACCGGACCCGCAGGCTCGATCCTGCGGGTCCGGTTTTGCGTTACCCCGGTTTTCGCACCACCCCGCTGTCGCGGTCGTACAGAGACGAGACCATGCCGAGCACCGACACCCCCCTGCTGACCTCCCTGCGCTCGCCCCGCGTGATCGCCGCCCGGCGGCTCGCCAAGCGGAACCAGCGGGGCAAGGAACGCCGCTTCCTCGCCGAGGGCCCGCAGGCCGTGCGCGAGGCCATCGCGTTCGGGCGGCTGCCGGGTTCGGGCGAGCACGCCGTCGTCGAGGTGTACGCCACCGCCGAGGCCGCCGAGCGGCACGCCGGGATCGTCGGGGCGGCCCTCGCCGAGGGGCTGCCGGTGCTCACCGCGACCGACGAGGTCGTCGCCGGGATCTGCGACACCGTGACCCCGCAGGGCATCGTCGCGCTCTGCCGCTTCATCGACACCCCCTTCGCCGACGTCCTGGCCGCCCGCCCGAAGCTGGTCGCGGTGCTCGCCCACGTCCGCGACCCCGGCAACGCGGGCACCGTGCTGCGCACCGCCGACGCGGCCGGCGCGGACGCCGTGGTGCTCACCGACGCCTCCGTCGACCTCTACAACCCGAAGGCCGTCCGGGCCTCCGTCGGCAGCCTGTTCCACCTCCCGGTCGCCGTCGGCGTGCCGGTCGAGGAGGCGATCGGCCGGCTGCGCGAGGCCGGGGTGCGGGTCCTCGCCGCCGACGGCGCGGGCGAGCGCGACCTCGACCGGGAGCTCGACGAGGGCACCCTGGGCGCGCCGGGCGCATGGGTGTTCGGGAACGAGGCGTGGGGGCTCCCGGAGGAGACCCGCGCGCTCACCGACGAGGTCGTGCGCGTGCCGATCCACGGGCACGCCGAGAGCCTCAACCTGGCCACCGCCGCCGCGGTCTGCCTCTACGCCTCGGCGCGCGCCCAGCGCTCGCCCGGCGGGTGCCGCGCCGCAGGACAGTAGCCTCGCGGCAACTCGCCGTGGGCCCTATTACCCGAGGCTGTGAGGCGCTAGGGTCTGCCTCGGTGGGGGGAAAGACACGGTGGGTAATCGGGGAGGACACCCATGGTCGGCAGCGGGCCAGAGTTCGACCCGGACGACCTGCCGGACGGCCTGGTGGTCGCCGACGCCCTGGGCCGGGTGGTCTGCTTCAACCGGGCCGCCGCCCGGCTGACCGGCGTCGCCCCGGAGGCCGCGCTCGGCAGCGAGCTGGCGGACGTCCTGCCGCTGGAGGACCTCGACGGCCGCCGCTGGTGGCAGCTGACCGACCCCTACGGCGGCCTGGCCGTCCGCACCAGCCAGCCGGAGCGCAACCTGCTGCTGCCCGGCGGACGCGAGGTGCTGGTCTCCGCCCGCTACGTGCGCAGCCGCCCCCGGGGCCCGGTCGAGCGGCTGGTGATCGCCCTGCGCGGCACCGAGGCGCGCCGCCGCACCGAGCGCAGCCACGCCGAACTGATCGCCACCGTCGCCCACGAGCTGCGCTCGCCGCTCACCAGTGTCAAGGGCTTCACCGCGACCCTGCTCGCCAAGTGGGAGCGGTTCACCGACGGGCAGAAGCGGCTGATGCTGGAGACCGTGGACGCCGACGCCGACCGGGTCACCCGGCTGATCGCCGAGCTGCTGGACATCTCCCGGATCGACGCGGGCCGGCTGGAGCTGCGCAAGCAGGTCGTCGACCTGGCCGCGGCGGTGCGCCGGCACGTCGAGCGCAAGGTCGCCACCGGCATCGCCGAGGACCGCTTCGACATCCGGGTCAGCGAGCCGCTCACCGTGCTGTGGGCCGACCCGGACAAGGTCGACCAGGTGCTCGCCAACCTGCTGGAAAATGCCGTGCGGCACGGCGAGGGAACTGTCACCATCGAGGTGGCACCGGCCAAGGAGGTCGTCGAGGCTCCCGTCTGGGAGCGCCCCGGCACCCCGCCCCGCATCGTGGAAGGCACAGCGGTCACCGTGAGCGACGAAGGCGGCGGCATCCCCGAGGAGGCGGTGCCGCGCGTCTTCACCCGCTTCTGGCGCGGCTCCAAGCGCGGCGGCACCGGGCTCGGCCTCTACATCGTCAAGGGCATCGTGGAGGCCCACGGCGGCTCGATCCGCGTCGACCGCGCACCCGGCGGCGGCGCCCGGTTCCGATTTATCCTGCCCGCCGGGATCCCCGACTTCATGCTGTAGGAAGCCTGAGGGCGGTCCACCGGACGGGCTTGACGGCAGCCCCGCCACACGCTGCGACTACACTCGGCCTTCGGCGTTGTGGAACGCCCTGCGCGGCCGTGCCGCGGACATCCCACCTCCCCCGACCGGAGAGCGGCTGCCCGTGCCCCGGCCACGCCGGGCGTGACGCGAAGGTCCCCTCCTGCCCGTCGGCGGGCCCGGAGGGCGCAGGAGCCCCCTTACCTGAGCACGGACGAGCAGGAGCACGGGAAGATAGAGATGTCGGCACCCAACAAGTCGTACGACCCGGTCGAGGTCGAGGCCCTCAAGCCCGAGGTGGTGGAGGCGGCCCGGGACGAGGCCGTCGCCGCGTTCGCCGCCGCCACCAGCCTCGACGAGCTGAAGCAGGCCAAGGTCGCCCACACCGGCGACCGCTCGGCCCTGTCCCTCGCCAACCGCGAGATCGGCGCCCTGCCCCCGCACGCCAAGGCCGCTGCCGGCAAGCTGATCGGCCAGGCCAGGGGCGCCGTCAACCAGGCGCTCGCCAGGCGGCAGGCCGAACTGGAGGCCGAGCGCGACGCGCGCGTGCTGGTCGAGGAGGCGGTGGACGTCACCCTCCCCTACGACCGTGCCCCGCGCGGCGCCCGCCACCCGCTGACCACGCTGGCCGAGCGCATCGAGGACACCTTCGTCGCGATGGGCTACCAGGTCGCCGAGGGCCCCGAGGTCGAGGCCGAGTGGCTCAACTTCGACGCCCTCAACCTGGGCCCGGACCACCCGGCCCGCTCCATGCAGGACACCTTCTTCGTGCAGGCCCCGGACGGCTCCGCCGACTCCGGCGTGGTGCTGCGCACCCAGACCTCCCCGGTCCAGGCCCGCACCCTGCTCGACCGCGAGCCCCCGGTCTACGTGGTCTGCCCCGGCCGGGTGTACCGCACCGACGAGCTGGACGCCACCCACACCCCGGTCTTCCGGCAGGTCGAGGGCCTGGCCGTGGACGAGGGCATCACCTTCGCCGACCTCAAGGGCACCATCGAGCAGCTGGTCTCCACGCTCATCGGGGACGGCCTGGAGCTGCGCTGGCGGCCCTCCTACTTCCCGTTCACCGAGCCGAGCGCCGAGATCGACCTGCAGTGCTTCGTGTGCCGCGGCGCGTCGGTCGGCAACCCGGACCGGCCCTGCCGCACCTGCGGCTCCGAGGGCTGGATCGAGCTCGGCGGCTGCGGCGTCGTCAACCCGCGGGTGCTGGTCGCCTGCGGCGTGGACCCCAACCGCTACAGCGGGTTCGCCTTCGGCCTGGGCCTGGAGCGGATCCTGATGAACCGTCACAACGTCGCCGACATGCGCGACATGGTCGAGGGTGACGTGCGCTTCACCCTCCCGTTCGGGATGGAGATCTGATGCGCGTCCCGCTTTCCTGGCTGCGCGAGTACGTCGACCTGCCGGCCGGCGAGACCGGCCGCGACGTGGCCGAGCGTCTGGTCCGCGCCGGCCTGGAGGTCGAGACCGTCGAGCAGCTCGGCGGCGACCTCAAGGGCCCGCTGGTGGTCGGCGAGGTGCTCTCCATCGAGGAGCTGACCGGCTTCAAGAAGCCGATCCGGCACTGCTGGGTCAACGTCGGCGAGGCCAACGGCACCGGCGAGCCGCAGGAGATCGTCTGCGGCGCGAGCAACTTCGCCGTCGGCGACAAGGTCGTCGTGGTGCTCCCCGGCGCCGTGCTGCCCGGCCCCTTCCCGATCGCCGCGCGCAAGACCTACGGCCACACCTCGGCCGGCATGATCTGCTCCGCCCGCGAGCTCGGCATGGGCGACGACCACGACGGCATCATCGTGCTCCCGCCGGAGTACGAGCCCGGCACCGACGCCGTCGAGCTGCTCCAGCTCGTCGACGAGGTGCTCGACATCGCCGTCACCCCGGACCGCGGCTACTGCCTGTCGCTGCGCGGCGTCGCCCGCGAGGCCGCCGCCGCCTACGGGCTGCCGCTGGCCGACCCGGCGCTGCTCGACGTGCCGCCGGCCAACTCCTTCGGCTACCTGGTGAAGGTCAACGACCCGGCCGGCTGCGACCGCTTCGTGGCCCGCACCGTGGTCGGCATCGACCCGGCCGCGAAGTCCCCGATCTGGCTCCAGCGCCGGCTGCAGAAGGCGGGCGTCCGCCCGATCTCGCTCGCCGTCGACATCACCAACTACGTGATGCTGGAGGTCGGCCAGCCGCTGCACGCCTACGACAAGCAGCGCGTCGACGGCCCCATCGTGGTCCGCCGGGCCGAGCAGGGCGAGACCCTCACCACCCTCGACGGCGTCAAGCGCACGCTGTCCGCCGAGGACCTGCTGATCTGCGACAACAGCGGCCCGATCGGCCTGGCCGGCGTCATGGGCGGCGCCTCCACCGAGATCCTCGACCCGGCCGCCGGCCCGGGCACCACCGAGGTGATCATCGAGGCGGCGCACTTCGACCCGGTCGCCATCGCCCGCGGCGCCAAGCGGCACAAGCTGCCCTCCGAGGCGTCCAAGCGCTTCGAGCGCGGCGTCGACCCGGAGGCCGCCCGCGCCGCCGCGCAGCGCGCCGTCGACCTGCTGGTGCTGATCGCCGGCGGCACCGCCGAGGCCGGTGTCACCGACATCGCCGCCCCGCACCCGGTGCGCACCATCACCATCGCCGCCGACCTGCCCGACCGGGTCGCCGGCACCGGCTACGGCCGCGAGACCGTCACCCGGCGCCTGCAGGAGATCGGCTGCTCGGTCTCCGGCGCCGACGTCCTGGAGGTCACCCCGCCGACCTGGCGCCCCGACCTCACGGACCCGTACGACCTCGCCGAGGAGGTCATCCGGCTGGAGGGCTACGACAACGTCCCCGCCCGGATGCCCACCGTCCCGCCGGGCAAGGGCCTGACCGAGGCCCAGCGCATCCACCGCCGGGTCGGCGTGGCGCTGGCCGCCGCCGGCTACGTCGAGGTCAACAACTACCCCTTCGTCGGTACGGCGGCCTTCGACGCGCTCGGCCTGGAGGCGGACGACCGCCGCCGCCGGACCGTCACGCTGGTCAACCCGCTCAACGACGAGGAGCCGGGGCTGCGCACCACGCTGCTGCCGGGCCTGCTCGGGGCGCTGCGCCGCAACGTCGGCCGCGGCAACACCGATCTGGCGGTCTTCGAGACGGGCACGGTGTTCCTGCCGAAGGACGAGCTGTCGGTCGCCCCGCGCCCGTCCGTCGACCACCGGCCCAGCGACGAGGAGCTGGCCGCACTGGACGCGGCGCTGCCGCACCAGCCGCGCCGGGTCGCCGTCGCGCTGGCCGGCGAGCGGCTGCCGTCCGGCTGGTGGGGCAAGGGCGCGCCGGCGCTCTGGGCCGACGCCGTCGAGGCCGCCCGTACGGTGGCCCGCGCCGCCGGCGTCGAGCTGACGGTGCGCCAGGGCCGGGTGCTGCCCTGGCACCCGGGCCGCTGCGCCGAGCTGGTGGTGGCCGGCACCGACCGCGTGGTCGGCCACGCCGGTGAGCTGCACCCGCGCGTCGTCAAGGCGATGGGCCTGCCGGAGCGCACCGGCGCGATGGAGCTGGACCTGGATCTGCTGACGGCCGACGGTGCCGCCCGGGTCGACGGCCCGGCGGTCTCCGGCTTCCCGGTGGCCACCCAGGACGTCGCGCTGATCGTCGCCACCGCCGTGCAGGCGGCCGACGTGGAGGCCGCGCTGCGGGCCGGGGCCGGTGAACTGCTGGAGGACATCCGGCTGTTCGACGTCTTCACCGGCGAGCAGGTCGGCGAGGGACGGAAGTCGCTGGCGTACGCGCTGCGGTTCCGCGCCGCGGACCGGACGCTGACCGCCGACGAGGCGAGCGCCGCCCGCGAGGCGGCCGTCGCCGAGGCCGTCGCCCGCACCGGTGCGGTGCTGCGCGGCGCCTGACGCACCCCGGGGTGCCGTGCCCCTGAGGGGGCGTGCGGCGCCCGGCGCGCGCCCGCTGTTCTGCGACGCGCCGCCGAGAGGCCCCGCCCGGGTTTATCCGGGCGGGGCCTTTCGCGCGTCTTTGCCGCCGATCCCCTTGCGCCGCGGCGGGCGTGAACGCTTCAATCAAGTTAGGAAACTTTCCTAACTCTCTCGCAGGCCCGGTCACCCCCATGCCGGGCCAGGGAAACGGAGCGTCAGATGCGCACCCAGCACCGCACCGCCCGCACCGTCCGCCTCGCCCTCGCCGCACTGCTGGTCGCCGCCCCGGCCACGGTCGCGGCCGCCGGCGCCGTCCAGGCCGCGCCCGCCGCCGGCACCGTCCGGCTCGCCGCGGTCGGTCTGGACGACCCGCACAAGAAGGACATCGCCATGCAGCTGGTGTCCAGTGCCGAGAACTCCTCGCTCGACTGGAAGGCCCAGTACAAGTACATCGAGGACATCAACGACGGCCGCGGCTACACCGCCGGCATCATCGGTTTCTGCTCCGGCACCGGCGACATGCTCGAACTCGTCGAGCACTACACCGACCTCAAGCCGGGCAACGTCCTCGCCAAGTACCTCCCGGCGCTGCGCAAGGTCAACGGCACCGACTCGCACAGCGGCCTCGGCTCCGCGTTCGAGCGCGACTGGGCCACCGCGGCCAAGGACGCCGTCTTCCAGCAGGCCCAGAACGAGGAGCGCGACCGGGTCTACTTCAACCCGTCCGTGAAGCAGGCCAAGGCCGACGGCCTGCGCGCGCTCGGCCAGTTCGCCTACTACGACGCCATCGTCATGCACGGCCCCGGCACCAGCACCGACAGCTTCGGCGGCATCCGCGCGGCCGCCCTGAAGAAGGCCAAGTCCCCCGCCCAGGGCGGCGACGAGGCCACCTACCTCAAGGCCTTCCTGGAGGCCCGCAAGGTCGTCATGAAGAAGGAGGACGCGCACTCCGACACCAGCCGGGTCGACACCGAGCAGCTGGTCTTCCTCAACGCCAAGAACTTCGACCTCAACCCGCCGCTGAAGTGGAAGGTCTACGGCGACAGCTACGTCATCAACAGCTGACCCGCCGTCACGTCTTTGCCACGGGCGGGAGGAGCCCGGTGCACCCCGGGGCCTCCCGCCGCCGGCGCTTAATCGGATGACGCTCGAACGCGTGCGCTGGTAGCGTCCCCGCTGTGGCCAAGCTGAACCAGATCATCGCCGTCGAAAAGGGCGTCAAGTCGAAGTCCTTCCAGGAGCTCACGCAGTCCCACCAGGACCTGCAGAAGCCCCCGTTGCTGGCCGGCATCTCCCGGACGTACCAGCCCAAGGACGAGGAGGGCGAGCAGCTTCCCCCCGAGTCCACCCGGGTCCAGATCAAGGCCGAGGACGTGCTCCGGGCCACGGCCACCACCCTGACCCGGCTGTTCGACGTCACCGCGACCAAGGACTGGGCCAACACCGAGGCCCGCGCCGACGTGGTGGTCGACGGCCGCACCCTCGTCACCGGCGCGCCGGTCACCTACCTGCTCTTCCTGGAGAAGCAGCTCACGGACCTGCGGACCTTCGTGCGCAAGCTTCCCGTCCTGGACGCCGCCGAGTCGTGGAACCACGACCCGTCCACGGACTCCTGGAAGACCGAGGCGGTGCGCACCATCCGGACCAGGAAGGTGCCGCGCAACCACGTCAAGGCCGAGGCGACCGAGAAGCACCCGGCCCAGGTCGAGGTCTACTACGAGGACGTCGCGATCGGCTACTGGACGACGGTGAAGTTCTCCGGCGCGCTCCCGGCGCGGCGGGTCAACGAGCTGCTGGAGCGGGTCGAGAAGCTCCAGCAGGCCGTCCAGTTCGCCCGCGAGGAGGCCAACGGGACCGAGGTCGACGACCGCCGGGTCGGCGACGCGGTGTTCGGCTACCTGTTCGGGTAGCCCCATGATCCCCCCGGGTGAGACCGGGGGTGGCGCGACAAGCGCAAGCTGACACTGAGGTTGAAGCTGAACACCGGGGAACGAGTGGGGGTTCGAATCCCTCCTCCGGCACCGCCTGCCGGAGTAGCCCAAGGGCAGAGGCGCCCCGTAAGACTCAGACTCTCGCTCAAGTCTCAGCATTCGCCGCCGAGCGCCGGATCGACCGGGTGTGCGCTACAGCGTGGGTTGCGGGTTCGACTCCCGTCTGCGCCTCTCCGTGGCGCGGTAGCTTCAACGGCAGAGCAACGCTGTGAACCTGACTCACACCCTTAAACGTGCCGGTGCAGAACAATTGGGTGGCACACCAGGGGCCCGGGAGCTGGATACCGCTCCCGGGCCCCGTCACGTGCCCGCCGCGGCCGTCACGCGCACGGCCGGGCCGGTGCGGCCGTCAGGCGGTCGCGGTGTAGTCGTAGAAGCCGCGGCCGGACTTGCGGCCCAGCAGGCCCGCGTCGACCATCCGCGACAGCAGCGGGGGAGCGGCGTACAGCGGCTCCTTGTACTCGTCGTACATCGACTCGGCGATGGAGACGATGGTGTCCAGGCCGATCAGGTCGCACAGCCGCAGCGGGCCCATCGGGTGGGCGCAGCCGGCCTCCATGCCCTTGTCGATGTCGGAGGCGGTCGCCACCCCCGTCTCGAACATCCGCACCGCCGACAGCAGGTACGGCACCAGCAGCGCGTTCACCACGAAGCCGGCCCGGTCGCGGGCGCGGATCGGGGCCTTGCGCAGCACCTCGGTCGCGAACGCCTCCACCCGGTCGGTGGTGGCCGCCGAGGTGGTCAGGGTGGGGATCACCTCGACCAGCTTCTGCACCGGCGCCGGGTTGAAGAAGTGCAGGCCGATCACCTGCTCCGGGCGGGAGGTGGCGGCGGCCAGCTTCACGATCGGGATCGAGGAGGTGTTCGAGGCGAGGATCGCGTCCCGGCGCGCGACCACCCGGTCCAGCGTCTCGAAGATCCGGACCTTGACGTCCTCGCGCTCGGCGACCGCCTCGACCACCAGGTCACGGTCCGCGAAGTCCGCCAGGTCGACCGTGAAGGCCAGCCGGGACAGTGCCTCGTCCTTCTGCTCCTCCGTCAGCTTGCCGCGCTTGACGGCCGTCTCCAGCGAGTTCGTCAGCCGGGCGCGCCCGAACTCCAGCGCCTCCCCGCCGGCCTCGGCGACCAGGACGTCCAGCCCCGCCCGGGCGAACACCTCCGCGATGCCCGACCCCATCAGACCGCAGCCGATCACTCCGACGCGCGCGATGTCACTCACTCAGTTGCCCTTCGGTGGTGCTGGGGGTCGCCCAGCGACAGGTGGCCCAGCAAGCTGCTGTTCGGCGGTTCGGGGACACCGGTATGTGCGGACCGGTGCACCGTCCCGACGACGTTACTACTCCCTACCGGCCAGTAGGTCATCCCCTCCCCGGAGCCGGCCCCGCGTTCGCGCCCCTGCGCCGAACGGGTGGGCCCGTCCGCGTCGCACCTTCGTTCCGCTGCCGCGCCCGCCCGCCGGGCGACAGAATGCGGGCCGGACAGCGGGTGGACGGGAACGGACGGAAGGGAGCACGGGCATGCCGACGGGATCGCTCACGGGACAGGTCGCCCTGGTCACCGGCGCCGGGCGCGGCATCGGCCGGGAGATCGCCATCGGCCTCGCCGCCGAGGGGATGGGCGTCGGCCTGGTCGGACGCACCCACGAGACCCTCACCGACACCCTCAAGGAATGCGTGCGGCACGGCGCGCGCGGCGTCGCCGTCACCGCGGACGTCACCCGCCCCGGCTCCGTGCGCGAGGCCGTGCGCGTCGTCGAACGCGACCTCGGCGCGGTCGACCTGCTCGTCAACAACGCCGGGCAGGTCGACCGCGCCGAGGTCCCGCTCTGGGAGACCGACGTCAACCAGTGGTGGCAGGTCGTCGAGGTCAACCTGCGCGGCCCCTACAACCTGCTGCGCTGCGTCCTGCCCGGCATGGTCGAGCGCGGCCGGGGCCGCGTCGTCAACCTCAACTCCGGCTTCGCGCTGCGCCCCGACGGCCGCTACAGCGCGTACGCCACCTCCAAGGGCGCGCTGCTGCGGCTCTCCGACAACCTCGCCGACTCGCTGGCCGAGCACCACGTGGTGATCCTCGACATCAGCCCCGGCGCGGTCGCCACCGACATGACCGCCGGGATGCCGGTGTTCCGGGACAACGCCGACTGGGCCTCCGTCCCCCGCATGGTCGCCGTCACCGTGGACGTCGCCCGCGGACGCCTCGACGCGCTGCACGGGCGCTTCGTCCACGCCGCGCGGGACGACCTGGAGGAGCTGCTCCGGCGGGCGGAGGAGATCCGCGCGGCGGACGCCCGCACGCTGCGGCTGCGCGCGTACGGGCCCGACGACCCCATGGGCTGACCGGCACGGGGCGGAGCGCGCGGGGGACGGAGCGCGCGAGGCTGTCGGCCGGCGCGCGGGCCCGCCGGGCGCCCTCCGAGGGGGAGCGACCCCTGGGGGAGCGGGCCGGGCCGACGGGGAGCCGGCCCGTTCCGGGCGGGGTCAGGCGCAGAGGCGGCTGGCGGTCACCGGGGTGAGACCGGCCCCGGCCAGGCCGTCCAGGATGCCGGGCAGCGCCTCCACGGTGCAGCGGTGGCCCAGGTGGAGGGCGACCACCGAGCCGCCGCGCACCGAGCCGAGCACCCGGCGCCGGAGTTCGGCCGCGCTCGGGTCGGCGTAGTCGCGCGGGTCCACGTCGAAGGAGAGCACGTGCTCGTAGCCGACCGCCCTGGCCTGCTCCCGCACCATCGGCGTCGCGTACTGGGCGGCCGAGGGCCGGAACCAGCGGCCGATCGAGCCGGTGAGCCGGAGCAGCCGTTCCGCGCACTGGGCGATCTCCTCGCGGGCCCGGTCCGGTGCCATCGTGGAGATGCTCCCGTGGTTCTGGGTGTGGTTGCCCAGCTCGTGGCCGCCGTCCAGGATCCGCCGCGCCATCTGCGGCTGCTGGTCGAGCCAGCTGCCGACGGCCAGCACGGTCAGGCCGACGCCGCGCCGTTCGGCGGTCTCCAGCAGGGCGGTGGCGAGCGCCGGGTCGCCGCTGCCGTGGAAGGTCAGGGCGACGTTGCGGCCGGTGCGCGGCCCGTACGCGACCTCGACCGGGGTGCCGGGCGCCAGCGCGGGCAGCACCGGTGGGGCGGGCGGCGCGGTGGGGGCGGCCGGCCCGGCGGGCGAGGCGCCGGCGGGCGAGGGCCCGTCGGCGGCGGCCGCGGCTGCGGCGGAGGGCACGGGCGAGGCCGGTCCCTCGCCGGCCGCCCAGGCCGGATCCACGGTGCCCGACGGGTCCACCGGGCCCGGACGCACCGCGAACGCCCCCGGGTCGGCCCGGCGGCGGCCGGGGTCCCCGCAGGCGGTGAGCAGCCCGCCGGCGGCGGTGAGGGCGGCCAGCTTGACGGTGGTGCGCAGGACGGTGCGCCGGTCGGCAGTCATCGGCAGCCAGCATAGGGACGGCGCCGGCCGGCGGCGACCGCCCGATCCGGGCGGCCCGGACACCCGCCGCCGGTCCCCGGCGGGCCCGCGCACCATGGTTCGGATGCTGTGGAAACCTGAACTACCGCTGTTTCCAAGGCGTGTCGTCGGCTACGATCACGGCGCACCGTGCGTGGTGGGGAGCCGTCGCCGGCCGTCCGCCGGCCGCGCGGGCCAAGGGGACAGCGGGCGTCCGGCACCGGACGCGGCGGACAGCCAGGGGGCGGCAGATGAGCGAGGACTGGACAGCGGCGGGCGGCGGCACCGGGACCGACTGGGAGTGGGCGCGCGCCGACGACTGGCAGCCGCCCACCGAACTCGACACCGGGGTTCCGCACACCGCGCGGATGTACGACTACTACCTCGGCGGCAAGGACAACTTCGAGGCCGACCGCAAGGCGGCCGAGGCCGCCATCGCCGCCTACCCGGCGCTGCGGCTGCTGGCCCGCACCAACCGCGAGTTCCTCGGCCGCGCCGTCGAGTTCGTGGCCGGCCGGGGCATCCGGCAGTTCGTCGACATCGGCACCGGCATCCCCGCCGTCGGCTCCACCAGCGAGGTCGCCCAGCGGGTCGCCCCGGACGCCCGGGTCGTCTACGTCGACAACGACCCGATCGTGGCGACCCACGCGCGCGCCCTGCTCGCCGGCCACCCGGCGGGCCACACCTCCGTCGTCGAGGCGGACCTGCGGGAACCGGAGTCGATCCTCGAACACCCCGGCCTGCGCGCCGCCGTCGACCTGGCCGAGCCCGTCGCCCTGATGCTGGTCGCCGTCCTGCACTTCATCCGCGACGAGGACGGCGCCGAGCGCATCGTGCGCACCCTGCGCGACGCGCTCGCCCCCGGCAGCGCGCTGATCCTCTCCCACGGCAGCCCCGACTTCGCCTCCCGGGAGAGCGCCGACGGGGGCACCCGGGTCTACCGCAGCGCCAGCGCGCCGCTGGTGCTGCGCCCGCGCGCGGCCGTCGAGCCCTTCTTCGGGGACTTCGCGTTCACCGGCCCCGGCCTCGTCCAGCTGCCGCTCTGGCGCCCCGAGGCCGGCCACGTCCCCACCACGGACCTCCCGGAGGGGTGGCAGGACGTCTCCGCCTACGCCGGGGTCGCCTTCAAGCACGCGTGACCCACGGGACCGCACCGCTGCCGGCGCCGTCGGCAGCGGTGGCGGCCGTCGGAGCGCCGGCGTGCGCCCGCCCTCCGGGCGGCCCACCGCCGCAGCGACCGCGCGCCGGGGCGTGCGCGCGGAAAACCGGGCGACGGGCCAGGTGGGGCGGTGCTAGCTTGCCGGGCATGCGAGCGCTGACCGATCCCGAGATCCGTGCGTCCTTCGTCAACTGCTCGAAGGGCGAGGCGCGGCGGCTCAACCTTCCCCGTGGGCTGGCCGAACTCCCCTGGGAGAACCTCGACTTCCTCGGCTGGCGGGACCAGGGCGCGCCCGACCGGGCCTACCTGGTCGCCGGGCACCGCGGCGAACTCGTCGGCGTCACCCTGCGGGTGCCCTCGTTCCGGCGGAGCATGACCAAGACCAACGTCTGCTCGCTGTGCGTCACCGCCCACGCGGGCTCGGGCGTCGCGCTGCTCACCGCCCGCCGGGCCGGTGCGGCCGGCCGGGAGGGCAACACCGTCGGCACCTACATCTGTGCCGACCTCGCCTGCTCGCTCTACGTGCGCGGACTCCGGAAGTCGGCGGCGATCACCCGTCCGAACGAGTCGCTGCCGCAGGAGGAGCAGATCGCCCGCACGGTGGCCAACCTGGACGCCTTCCTGGTCCAGGTCCGCACCGACACCCTGGCCGCCTGAGCGGGGCCCGCGCTCCACGGAGCGGTCCACCAAACGCTCCACGGACGCCGGACGGGCCC
>NZ_JBHJRC010000197.1:0-15903 GCF_042261735.1 Kitasatospora sp. NPDC056327
TGTCTAGCACCGCGGCCTCGGCGCCGTCCAGTTCGGTGCGGATCGCGCCCCAGTTGTCCAGCAGCAGGAAGACGTCGGCCGCGCGGGTCCCGGCCGGCAGCCGGCCTTCCGCCCGGAGGGTGCGGAAGGCCGCCACCGAGTCGATGCCGAGGTCCCCGAAGAGCTGCTCGCGCGCGGCGACCAGGCGGCCGAGCTCGGCCAGCAGGCGGCGGGCGCGGGGCTCGTCGCGGCGCCCGGCCACCGCGCCCACGTGCGGCGCGGCCTCCAGCGGGTGGAGGCTGCCGCCGCCGTGGTCCAGCCCGTAGAACTGCACCTCGTCCGGTGTGTGGGTGAGCATCGCGGACAGCACCGTGGTGCGCAGCAGGGTGCTCTTGCCGGTCTGCGGTGCCCCCACCACGGCGATGTTGCCGTGGGTGTGTTCGAAGTCGAACTGGAGCGGCAGCTGCTGTTGCTGGAGCGGCAGGTCGAGGACGCCGACGGGGAAGGCGAGCCGGCCGGTGCCGGGCCACAGGGCCGCCTGGCGGCCGCGTCCGGGCCGGTCGGAGAGCGGGCCGAGCAGGCTGTCCAGCGGGATCGCGGCGGGCAGCGGGGCGAGCCAGACCTGGTGCACGGACTGACCGGAGCGGCAGACCTGCTCCACCGCGACCTCCATCTCCGTGGGACCGGTGGGCAGGGCCGGGGGCGTGGGCCCGGCCGGTTCCCCGGGCTCGTCCCGCGGTGCGGTGCGCAGGGCGAAGGGGACGACCTGGAGACCGTCGCCCCGGCCGTCCTCGGCCTCGCCGGGTTCCCGGTAGGGGCCGGAGATGTGGGCGACCCGGAAGCGCTGGTAGACCGACTCGTCCACCTTGAGGTAGGCCGAGCCGGGGATCGGGGGCAGCTGGTAGGCGTCCGGGGTGCCGATCACGGCGCGGCTCTCGGCGGCGCTGAAGGTGCGCAGGCAGACGCGGTACGACAGGTGCGACTCCAGGCCGCGCAGCCGGCCCTCCTCCAGCCGCTGGGTGGCCAGCAGCAGGTGCATGCCCAGGCTGCGGCCGACCCGGCCGATCTGGACGAAGAGGTCGATGAAGTCGGAGCGCTGGGAGAGGAGTTCGCCGAACTCGTCGACCACGATCAGCAGGTAGGGCAGCGGTTCCAGGGGCCTGCCGTCCGGACCGGTCCGGCCGGCCGCCCGGCGCAGCTGGTACTCGCGCACCGAGTCGACGTTCCCGGCCGCGCGCAGCAGCCGCTGGCGGCGCTGCTGCTCGCCCTGGAGGGCGGCGCGGACGCGGTCGACCAGGGAGAGGTCGTCCGCGAGGTTGGTGATCAGCCCGGCCACGTGCGGGAGTCCGGTGACGCCGGCGAAGGTGGCGCCGCCCTTGAAGTCGATCAGGACCAGGCCGAGCAGTTCCGGGGAGTGGGTCATCGTCAGTCCGGTGACCATGGTGCGCAGCAGCTCGCTCTTGCCGGAGCCGGTGGCCCCGACGACCAGGCCGTGCGGGCCCATGCCGCCCTGGGCGGACTCCTTGAGGTCGAGCAGCACCGGGTCGGCGTCGCCGGACAGGCCGATCGGCAGGCGCAGCAGCCGTTCGTCGCCGGCCGGGATCCAGCTGACGGACGGGTCGAAGGCGGCCACGTCGGGGGTGCCCAGCATCTCGGGCAGGGTGATGGTGCGGGCGAGCAGCTGTTCGGGTTCCTCGGACAGGCTCAGCGGGGCCAGGGCCCGCGCGGTGAGCTCGCACAGCCGGGGGGTGGGGGCGTCGGCGACGGCTCCCCCGACCCGGCTGTAGAGGGCGGTGTTGCGGCCCTCCAGGACCAGCGAGCCGTCCTCGCCGACGCGGGCCCGCACCTCGGTGCGGGTCGGTTCCTCGCGTTCGGCGCCGACCAGGCAGACGACGGTGATGCCCAGGTCGGGCCCGGCCGCCTCCAGCAGGGCGGTGGCCACCGGGCCGCGGGCCCAGGCGGCGGCCGGGTCGTAGCGGTCGAGCACCACGACGAGCTTGTGGGACACCGTCTCGGGGGCGCCCACCAGGGCGGGCCGCCGGGCGGTCCGCTCGGTCTGGGCGCGGGCGACCGCGCTCTCCAGGACGTCGGCGAGCGCGTCGAAGTCGGCCGCGACCAGCGGGACCACGCCGGCCGGGCCCGGGGTGCCGGCCTCGTGGGTGTGCGGGAGCCACTTGGCCCACTCCCAGTCGGGGTCGCCGGCGGTGCGGACGACGACGGTGACGTCGTCCGGGGCGTGCAGCACCGCGAGCTGGCAGACCAGCGACCGGGCGAGCGCCCCGGTCCGGTCGGCGGGGCCGAGCAGGCTGAGCACGCCCGCCCTGAGCAGGTCGACCAGGGCGGGCTGGCGGCCGACCGTGGCGGCCTGCTCGACGACCCGTTCGGCGGCGGCGTGGGTCTCCTCGTCGTACTCCGCGAGGGGGTCGTTGCGGGTGCCGAGCTGGATCGGGGTGGCCAGTGCGCCGTGCCCCTGGCCCAGGCGCACCAGGAGGAAGTCCTTGTCGGTGGCGCGCCGTTCCCAGACCCGCCGGCGGCGCTCCGCGAGCGCCCAGAGCCGCTCGGGCGAGGGGTGCACCCAGCCGGCCGCCAGCCGTTGGCCGTCGGCCACCTGGCGGGCCGTCCGCTTGACCTCGGTGAGGTAGCGCAGGTAGCGCTCGCGCTGGCGGTCCTTGGCCTGCCGGTTCGCGTTGCGCATCTGGTAGCGGACGGCGACGGTGGCGCCGATGGAGATCAGCACGAAGGCCACGCCCAGCGCGATCATCAGCGGGTTGTGGTACATCACCATGTAGGCGGCCATGCTGATGCTGGTCATCAGCGGCAGCAGCAGGGTCAGCCAGGTGCCGGCCGAGTTGCCGGCGCCCTGCGCGGTCTGCGGCGGGGAGGGCAGCACCACCCGCTGGTCGGGCAGCGCCGGCGGCAGTGCGCGGGTGGGCCGGTGGAAGGGGATCCTGCTCACCTGGTGATGCCTCTCGGTACTCGGCTCGGGCGGTACTGCGGTGGGTGCGGGGTGGGGCGGGCGCGGTCCGGGGTCGGTGCGCGGTCCGGGGTCGGTGCGCGGGCGGCGCGGGGCCGGCCGCGCGCGCCGGTGCGGCGTCAGAACCGCTCGCCGACCACGCCGTACCTCGGGTCGGTGACGGGGTCCTTCGCCGGCGGGTTGTAGCCGTTCGGGCCGCCGGCGCCGGCCGGGGGACTGCCGATGGCGGCGGTGAGCGGGCCGAAGAGCTTGGTGACGACGAAGTCCTCGGCCCGGTCGTAGTTGGCGGCGGCGCTGCCCAGGGCGGTCATCAGCCGGGGGAAGGCCCCGGGCGTGCCGTCGGGCCGGTCGGCGCTCCTGGTCCCGATCAGCTCCGTCATGCAGGCGTTCCACTGGTCGAAGAGTTCCTTGGCCTGGTCGGCGGTCTGTCCCGCCCAGCCGAGCCGGAGCTCCCCCAGCACCGTCTCGATGGCGACCAGGCTGTCGACGATGCTCCGCAGGGAGTTCTCGACGTCCGTCCTGGCCTTGGTCATCTCCTGGAGCGGGATCGCGAGCTTGACGAGGTTGTAGCCGTTGGCGTCGTTCAGGGCGAGGCCGGAGGGCGTGGTGTAGCCCGGGACGGCGGTGACGGGGGCGGGGTCGGCGGCCATCAGGAGTCCACGTTGTTGTGGTTGGCGAGTTCCATCTCGTGGTACGTCTGGTACGCCTTCCGCATCCGGCCGGTCATCTCGTCCAGGAGGTGCTGCAGGTCGACCACGTCGTCCTTGTAGACCTTGCAGATCGCGGTGAAGGAGGCGCCGGCCGGGCCGGTCCAGCTGCTCTCCAGCGGCGCCAGCGCGGAGGCGATCGAGGCGATCTCCTGCTTGATGTTCGCGCTCTCGCTGCTCAGCGTGCCGCACGCGTCGAGCAGTTGCTGCAAGTCGACCTTGAAGTCCTGCAGGGTGTAGCTCACGGCATCCGCTCCCCGGGGGCTCGTCGTTCGGCCGGGCCGTGACGGCCCGCTCCGCACCGGTCCGGTCCGCGCCGGTCCGGTCCGCGCCGGTCCGGTCCGCGTGACGGCCGGTCGTCGTACGGCCGGTCCTCGTACGGCTGTTCCGCGTACGGCTGGTCCGCGCGTCCGGGCCGGCCCTGCGGAGTCTAGGCAGCGGCCCCGCGGGCGGGACACCCCCGCTTTCTGTCCCCCGGGCGTCCCCGAACGGGGACCTCCCGCCCCGGGACCGGGGTGGGCGAGGATGGCGGTGCCCACCGTCCGCTCCCGGCTCCGGAGGTCTCCGTGGTCACCCCGATCAACTCCCCGATCCACGCCCCGAAGCCCGAGGGCGGCGGCGGATCCGACCCGTCGCCCGGCGGCGGCGCGGCCGACCCGACCCTGGAGATGCTCTGGAAGAACGGCTACGTCCCGGGCTTCGGCGGCGCCGCACCGGGTTCCGGCGGGGGATCCTCCGGGGGCGACCCGGCCGGGGCGGCACCCCCGCCGCCCGGCCACGCCGCGTTCACGGTGGACCTGGCGACCCTGTACACCGCCGTCTCGGCCGGGGCGACCGAGGCCTCCCACGTGGTGGACGCCTACAACGCGCTCAAGACCAGGGTGGACGCCGTGGTCGCCAGCGGCACCTTCTGGGGCCAACAGGCCACCAACTTCCGCGCCTGGTACGACAATTCCGGAATCGCCGGCGGGGTGGGGCCGATCCGGCGGGAAGGGGACTTCCCGGACCACGGCGTGCAGCAGGCCGCCGCGCAGTTCGCGCCGGTCATCAATCCCGAGCTGACCACGGCGCTGCGCAGCGTGGCCGACGCGGTCGAGCTCTACGGCGTCTACCTGGCCCGCCTGGACCAGGCGGGCCAGGCGTACGCGGCCGCCGACTACGGGTCGATCCTGCCGGAGGTGGCTCCGAGGCCGAAGAGCTGACCCGCGCGGGCCCCGGTACCGGCCGGCCGTCACCCCCGCGGGCCCCGCCCGGGGGTGACGGCCGGCCGCCGTGCGTCAGACCGCCGTACCGCACTCCGGCAGGTCCTCCGGCAGCACGGTGGTCAGGTCCTCGGCCGTCGGCTCCCGGAGGTCGGCGACCCGCTGGGCGTGCCGCTCCGTGATCCACTGGAAGACCTGCCGGGCGGTGCGGCCGTTGCCGAAGCCCTCGTCGCGCGGAAGCTCCGCGAAGTACCCGGCCAGCCCGGCGAGGGTCGGCTCCGGCAGGTCGTAGCGGTGCTGCTCGGCCTGGTGGGCGACGATGTCGACCAGTTCCGGCCCGAGGTAGTCGTCGAAGGTCAGCGTGCGGGTGAACCGGGAGGCCAGTCCGGGGTTGGCCTCGATGAAGCGCTGCATGTCCCCGGGGTAGCCGGCCACGATCACGACGACCTCGTCACGGTGGTCCTCCATCAGCTTGACCAGCGTCGAGATGGCCTCCTGTCCGAAGTCGCCGCCCTGGCCGTGCGGAACCAGCGCGTAGGCCTCGTCGATGAAGAGCACCCCGCCCAGCGCCCGGCGGAAGACCGCCGTGGTCCTGGGCGCGGTGTGCCCGACGTACTCGCCGACCAGGTCGCCGCGGTCCGCCTCGACCAGGTGGCCGCTGGAGAGCATGCCCAGGGCGTGCAGGATCCGCCCGTAGAGGCGGGCGACGGTGGTCTTGCCGGTACCCGGGTTTCCGGCGAACACCACGTGACGGCTGGTGGGTGGCGGCGGCAGGCCCAACTCCGCCCGACGGCGGACGAGTTGCATCAGTTTGACCATCGTCTCGACGTCACGCTTGACCCGCTCCAGGCCGACCAGGCGGTGCAGTTCCGCGAGCAGGGCCACCAGCTCCGCCGCGGAGCGGTCCGGCTCGGCCGGCTCACCCTGCTCGTCCGGTTCGCCGGTGCCCGCCGCCGCGTCGCCGGCCGCCCGCACACCCGGCAGGGCCCACGGGCGGGCGGCCCCGGTGGGAACGCCCGGCGAGTCCGGGCCGCCGGACACCGGCAGAGTGGACGCCCCGACCCGCTCCGCCCGGCACTCCTCGATCACCGCGGCGGCGCCCTCGGCCGGCGCGACGTCCTCGGCGGTGTCGTGGAACAGGCAGCGGCGCACCACCGGGTCGGCGAGCGCGCCGACGTACAGGGCCGGGTAGCCGGTCGCGGACAGCGCGCAGTCCTCCAGCAGGCCGTGCGCACCCTCGTCCAGGTAGAGACCGTTCTTGGCGGTGCGGGCGATCGTGCTGCTCCTCACCCGCGGCGCGGCGCCCGCCCGCACGACGATGCCGCTGCCGCCGGTGTCGGTGATCTCGCAGCCGTCCAGCACGGGAGTGCTCCGCTCCCCGGCGACCAGGCCGGAGCCTCCGGTGCCGTGGATCCGGGTGCGGTGGAGCAGCGCACCGGTGCGCCCGGCGACCTCCACGCCCGCGCCCTGCGCGTCGGCGATCTCGCAGTCCTCCAGCAGCGGGCGGTGCCGGGTGTCCAGCCGGACGCCGACGCCGCTGTGCCGCACGGTGCAGCCGTGCAGCGCGGCGTCGGCCCGGTCCTCCACCGAGATCCCGGCCAGCCCGGCCTGCTCGACGGTGGCGCCCTCGGCGGTCAGCAGGGCCTTCCCGGTGACCCGGATGCCGTGCTCCGGCGTGCCGTGCAGCCGGCCGCCGGTCAGTTCGGCGGAGCCGTTCCCGCCCAGGTGCAGGCAGCTGAAGCCGGCATCCGCCACCTCGCAGCCGTCGAGCGCCAGTTCGGCCTCGCCGGCGACGTACACGCCGTTGCCCGCGGCGCGCAGGAAGCCGCCGCCCTCGGCACGCACCGACGCGCTCCCGCCGAGGGCGAGCCCGGTTCCCGCGGTGTCGGCGGTCACGGTGCCGTGCAGGCGCAGTCGGCTGCGGTCCGCCGCCACGATCCCGGCGCCACCGGTCCGGGTGATCCGGCAGTCCCGGAGGAGCAGCAGGGCGTCCTGGTCCGCGAGGACGCCCAGGGCGGCGGCGCCGGTGATCTCGCAGTCCGTCAGCACGGTCGCTCCCCGGGCCGACCCTTCCGGTCCTGTCGGCCCAACCGGTCCTGCCGGGAGCGGCTCGGGTCCGCCGGCCGAGACGTGCAGGCCGTCGCCGTGGTTGCCGTGCAGGCGGCAGCCCCGCAGCACCGGGGCCCCGGCTCCGGCCACCCGGACGGCCGCACCGCCGCTGCCGGTCACCTCGCAGTCCTCGAAGGAGCCGCCGCCGGTGCCGTCGACGTACAGGCCCTGGGCGCTGCTGGGGCCGATCCTGGTGGCGCGGACCTCGGGCCGGGCACCCTCGGTGACCAGCAGCCCGATGCCCTCCGTCCCGGCCACCTCGCAGCGCTCGACCACGGCACGGCTGTCCCCGCCCAGGCTCAGTCCGGCCCCGGCCGCCCCGCGGACCGCGCAGTCGCGCAGCACCGGGGCGGCCCGGCCGGTCACCTCGATCCGGCCGCCGGTCACCTCGCAGCCCTCCAGCAGCGGTGCGCCGCCGCCGATCAGGACGGCCGGCTGCGCCGGGTCGGCGCCGCGCAGCAGGAGGCCCCGCACGGTGGGGCTGCCGTCGGACACGGTGAGCGCGGGGCCGCGCGCCGGGGCGATCGTGACCGTCCCCGGCCCGTCGGCGGCCTCCAGGCTGACCCCGCGCTCCAGCAGCACGCTCTCCGCGTACTCACCGGGCATCACCGAGACGGTCCCGCCGTCGGCGGCCGTGCGCACCGCGGCGCCGATGCTGCGCTGGGCGCCCCAGCCGCGCGGGGAGACCTTGACCCACGACCGGCTCATGCCCGCGTCCTTCCGCCGTCCCCCGCGCTGCCGGCGCCCCGGGCCCGGGTCCTCAACTGCAGGTCGCCCGCATCTGGGCGACCGCCAGGTGCGCGTTGGTCTTCGTGCTGCCGTGCCAGTCCACGCCCCGGCTGTCCAGCTTGATCGTCAGCACCCCGGTCGTGGTCCTGAAGGTGCCGACCGGCTTCCACTCGCCGAGGTGGCCGGGCTGGGAGACGTCGAAGGAGTTCAGCATCGGGGAGGAGGGGCCGGCCGAGGTGTAGGACTCGTAGTGCGCCGGGTTCCCTCCGACGTGCGTGATGTCCTTGTCGTCGGGGACGTACGTCTCGACCTGGCAGGTGGCCGTGCGCAGGCCGGCCGCGCCCGGGGAGAAGGTCCACAGGGCGTAGTTGCTCTTGTCGTCCTTGTCGGCCGCGCCGGACATCGGCATCGTGTCGAACTGCCCGTTGCAGCCGTCCTGGGCCCACCCGCCGGAGCCCACGGAGACCCAGCCGACCCGGCCGTCGACGTTCCGGCCGGCCTCGGAGAAGGACTGGGTGCCGCTGTTGGCGCAGCCGTAGCCGGCCACGGCCGTGTAGACCGCGGACTTGAGCGCCGCGGCGCCCGCCGGGGCCGGCGCACCGGACGACGGGGCAGCGGCCGGGGGTGCCGGGGGCAGCGGTGCCGGGGACGACGGGGCAGCGCCCGCGGGCACCGGGGGCAGCGGCGCCAGGGCGGCAGGAGCCGACGGGGCAGTGACCGCGGGTGCCGGGGGCAGCGACGCGGCGGTGCCCGCCGTCGGTGCGGCGGGGGCGGGGCGGGGCGGCGCGGTGACGGCCGCCCCGGCCGGACCGGTGCCCGCCGGGGGCGGGGCGGACGTGCCCGGGGTGCCGGGCGACGGCGGTTCCGGCTCCTTCGCGCCGGTCGGCGCGGACGTGCCCGTCGACGTCGCCGGACCGGCGGCCCCGGCCGGGGCGCGGTGGTCGTCGCGCCCGGTCAACATGCCCACGCCGACCGCGCCGGCGCCCACCACCAGCACGGTGAGGCCCACCGCCCAGGCCCGCGGCACCACCTTCGAAGGCCCGCTCCCGTCGCCCCGGACCTCCTTCATGAAGGCCGCCACCAGGTTCCGCCGGTCCGTGCCGTCCTGCTCGGCCTCAGCCATGATCCACCTCCACGGGCACGGGCGGGCGCGCGGCCCCCCGACCGGATACAACATGTCTTGAAAGAATCGTCAAAGTGAACGGACGGTAATGCCCCGGGGGGCGCGTCCGGGCCGGGAACCCCGCCGGGGAATGCCGTCCTCCGGTGAACCGGGCCGAGAATTCGGACCTCGCGAGCTGTAGTAAGAAATGACGCAACGTCAACTCTCCGCCACAGCGTTGATTCTGGCGACACCACACGGGGGCGGAACCAGGGAAGGGGCGGCCATGCCGACCATTGGCATCGTCGAGGAGCACCGGATGACCCGGATGGGGATCGAGCAGGTCCTGATCCGCAGTCCCCGGCTGGAGGTGATCGCCTCGGTGGGCACCGTGGACGAGCTCGCCGGGAGCGGGCTGCGGCCCGACGTGGTGGTCCTGGACCCGGTCGCCCACCCCGGCACGTCCGTCCCCGGCGTCATCGGCACCCTGAGCGCCAGCAGCGCCGTCCTGGTCCTCTCGCCGTCCAGCGAGCCCGGGGACCTGCTGGCCGTGCTCAAGGCGGGCGCCTACGGCGTCGTCACCAAGCACACCGACGACACCGAGTTCCTCTCCGCCGTCGAGGCGGTGGCCCGCGGCAGCCTCTACCTCGCGGCGGGCCTGGGCGGCCACCTCCACTCCGAGCTCAGCCGCCGCACCCCCGGCGAGAGCCAGGGCCTGGCCCGCCGTGAGGTGGAGACGCTGCGGCTGATCGCCCAGGGCTACACCCACGGCCAGATCGCCCGGCTGATGGCGCTCAGCGAGGCCACCGTCAACACCTACGTGAAGCGGATCCGGGCCAAGCTCAACGCCGGCAACAAGGCGGAGCTGACCCGCAAGGCCATCGAACTGGGCTACATCGACGAGTCCGGACCCGGCCCGCAGCCCCTGGGGGCCCGGGTGAACGGCCTCCGGGCGTGCGGCGCGCCGAGCCAGCTGATGGTGCGCCCGACGCGTGCGCACTAGGGCGTGCCCTGTGGACCCTGTCGGACAGGCCGCGGCGCCGGGGTGCGCGCACCGCGCGGCGGAGGAGGGAGCCACTGCGGTGGGGGTGTCTCCCGGCCGGAGGCCGGGGGCGTGCGTGCCCGGCGTCGCGGGCCCGGCAGTGAGCCGCAGGACACGCCACGGGGGCGCCGGGTCCGGGTGACGCACCGTCCGGCTCACAGGTGGTGCCCGAACGCGACCAGGTCCCGGAACACGCCGAACACACCGAGCACCAGCGGCACCGCCGCGATCCCGCAGAGCGTTCCGAGCACGTTCAGCGCCGGCCGCCGCCGGGGCTCGCGGGCCGCCGGACTCCGGAAGGACCGCGCCGTCCCGGTGGCCGCCGTCAGCACCCCGCCGACGCAGAGGGCCAGCGGGCCGACCCAGCCGGGAGCCCCGGACGCACCGGGCGCGAACAGCAGCGCGGTGGCCAGACCGGCCGCCCCGGCCGCCGCCACCGGCGCCGCCTCGGCCAGCAGCCGGAAGGTCCCCGCCCGCAGCAGCGCGGCGACCGCCAGGCAGCCCGCCAGCGCCGGCGGGTAGCCGCCGCGCACGGATCCCAGCAGGACCAGCGCGACGGCCAGGACCAGGGAGACCGCGAGGGTCCAGCAGAGCAGCAGGATCCGGCCCCGGCGCACCATCACCCGGACCGCGCCGTCCTCCGACGCCCGCTCCGCGGGCCACAGGGCGGCCAGCTGGCCGGCCAGCCAGGGCGCCAGCAGCAGCATCCCGTAGGCGACCACCGCGACCACGGCCGCGCCCCCGGCCCGGTCGGCGTGGACGGCCTGCAGCAGCTCGACCACGGCCGCCCCCGTCACGCCGAACATCAGCACGGCGGCGCAGGCCACCGAGGGCACCGCCCAGAGCGCGGCGACGGCCCCGAGGACCGCACCCAGCGCCGCCGCGACGACACTGCCGTGCGCGGGGTCCGGCAGGAACCAGCCCGCCACCGCCGCACAGGGCACCGCGGTCAGGGCGAGCGGCAGCGCCAGCCCGTGCGGCAGCGCCGGGGCGACCCGGTTCAGCGCCCGGCCGGCGAGGACCAGCACGAGGGCGGCGGCCAGCGCCACCGGCCCGGTCACCCCGCCCGGCCAGCCGCCGCGCACGGCGGCCGCGACGCAGGCGGCGGCGAGGGCGAGCACGCCGAGGACCGTGGTGCAGACCGCACGGGTGCGCGAGGTCCAGCGCAGGTCCCCGAACGACTCGGCGACGTCGGCGACCAGTTCGTCGACGTCGCGGACCACCGGTTCCTCGAACTCCCCCTCGGCCGCGTCCCGCAGGTACAGCACCTGGCCGTCCCGCACGCCGGCGTCGTGCAGCGAGCCGGCCGGGTGGAGCGTGGGCCCGCCCGGCACCGCCAGCGACCAGGCCGCCGGAAGCTCCTCCAGCTCCTCCTGGCCGACCAGGCGGGCCAGCGTCGTGACGTACTCCGCGATCGGCGCGGCGGCGGGGACCGCGAGGTCCACCCGCCGGTGCTCGCCGACCACCGTGACGCGGCACTGCGCGTCGGCCATGGGACATCCTCTTGCGCTCGTTCGGACGGATGGGGGTTCGTGTCGGCCTGCGGCGTCCGGCGGCCCGGCCTCAGCGCCCCGGGGCGGTGTTCTTCCAGGTGGACGAGTTGGCCCACTCGGCCTCGCTGTAGTTCGCCCAGTTGACGTTCATGGCGTGGGCGATCTGCCCGAGCACGCCCTCGGGGCCGAACAGTCCGTCGGCCGCGAGGTTCCACTCGGCCTGGAGCCCCTGGTAGTAGGCGGAGGCCGAGCCCTGCCAGACCTCCGGCAGCTGGTTCAGGTACGCGGCCAGGCTGTTCAGCTGCTCGGAGATCTCGTCCGCCTTGGCGTTGAGGAAGGGGCCGGCGGCCGCCAGGTCCTGCTGGACGCTGATCGGGAGGGACGGGGAGAAGGCCATCGCGGTGCTCCTGGGAGGGTGTGTGACGGGGCTCGGACTCAGAACTTGGCGGGCGGCAGCTCCACGTGCCGGAGGTTCCTGAGGTTCGCCTCCTCCGAGGCCGCGTAGTTGACGTAGTTGCCGTTCAGCCCGGAGGAGATGTCCCTGAGCGCGTCGTGCATCAGGGTGGCGTAGACGTCGTAGTCCTTCATCAGCACCTCGAAGGCGGCGTGCGCCGAGCCCTGCCAGCAGACGCCCAGGCCGTTGACGTAGCCGCGCAGCGCGGCGATCTTCTGGTCGATCGCCTCCGCCTGCCCCTGCACGTACGTGGCCGCGGCGGAGACGTCGTCGAGCGTGACCTTGTAGCCGCTCATGTCCTGGCCGGTCGTCGTGGTGTTGTCCTGCGTCGCCATCCCTGGCCCCTTCGGCGTCTGCTGGCGGAGCGCGGGCGGCGGCACCCGTCGGGGCGCGGCCGGACCACCGCGCCCGGACTGTCGGCGTCAGCCTCCCCCGCCCGCCGGGGACGGCTCCAGTCACCGTTTCGGATGTCCCTCGCCGCCCGCCCGTCCGGGCCGGGACGGGCGGGACCGGGGCGCCGGCGGGGGCCGGGGAGCGGGCCGGAGTAAGGCCCGCCTAGGCTGTACGCCGAAGCAAAACGGGCGAACCGGACCCGCCAAGGGGCCGCGAGGACGGAAAGCAGGACCCGCCGATGGGCGACGGAATGTCAGGAATGCACCACCACGGCGGGATGACCGAACTCGGCCCGTTCTCGCTCTCCAACGTGCTCACCTGGTCACCGGACTGGGTGTTCCTGATCGGCGGCCTGGCCGCGCTCGCGCTGTACCTCACCGGCGTGGTCCGGCTGACCCGGCGCGGCGACCGCTGGCCGGTGGGCCGCACCGTGGCCTGGGCGCTGGGTGTCGGCTCGGTGATCCTGGTCACCTGCACCGGGCTCAACGACTACGGCATGGTGCTGTTCAGCGCGCACATGATGCAGCACATGGTGCTCTCCATGCTGTCGCCGATCCTGCTGCTGCTCGGCGGGCCGATCACCCTGGCGCTGCGCGCCCTGCGGCCGACCGGCAAGGGACGTCCGCGCGGGCCGCGCGAGCTGCTGGTGGCGCTGCTGCACTCGACCTACGTCAAGGTGATCTCGCACCCGGCCTTCACCATCCCGCTGTTCATCGCGAGCCTCTACGGCGTCTACTTCACCCCGCTGTTCGACTTCCTCATGCAGTACCGGCTCGGGCACATCTTCATGATGGTGCACTTCCTGGCGACCGGCCTGGTCTTCTTCTGGCCGATCATGGGCGTGGACCCGGGCCCGCACCGGCCGGGCCACGTGATGCGGATCATCGAGCTGTTCATGGGCATGCCCTTCCACGCCTTCTTCGGCGTCGCGGTGATGATGGCCAACCACCAGCTGGTGAAGACCTTCACCACGGAGGGGGCACCGCCCGGCACCGACCTGCTGGCGGACCAGAAGCTCGCCGGCGGCATCACCTGGGCGTTCGGCGAGATCCCGACCGCGATCGTGCTGATCGCGCTGGTCTACCAGTGGATGGGCTCCGAGCAGCGGCTCTCCCGGCGCCGGGACCGCGCCGAGGACCGCAGCGGTGACGCCGAGCTGGCCGCGTACAACGCCTACCTGGCCTCGCTGGACCAGCGCACCCGCCGCCCGGCGGCCGACGCCGGCTGACCCCGCCCGCGGCACCGCCCGGGAGCCCCCGTCCGATCACGGACGGGGGCTCCGTCGTTCCCGGCCCCGGCGGCGCGGCCCCGCCCCTCCCGGCCCCGGCGGCCCGGGTCAGCCACCGTCCGGGGCCTGGCGGGCGAGGCCCGCGACCAGGATGTCCAGGCCGAACTCGAAGCGCTCGTCGCCGACGTTGCGGGTGAGCGCGACCGCCGTCGAGGTGATCATCGGGTACCGGTCGGCCGGGACGGTCGCGAAGTAGGCGCGGATCCGGTCGGTGAACTCCTGGGTGTCGGCGCCACCGCGGCTGGAGGCCTCGAAGGCGGTCGCGGTGGTGTAGAGGCCGAGCAGGTCGACCCCGTAGGCGGCGGTCTGCTCGTCCAGGCCGCCGGCCCGCAGCATGGCGAGCATGGCCTCCGCGATGTCCATCGCGTGCGGGGTGACCGGGACGTTGGCGACCACCGCGGCCCTGGCCAGGTCGCGGTGGGAGAGCAGGGCCGCCCGGGAGCGCCGCAGCAGGTCCTTCACCTGCTCCTGCCACCGCGCCGGGTCGACCGGCTCCAGCTCGATGCCGGCGTAGGCGAGGTCGAGGACCAGCTCGACCAGCTCCTCCTTGGAGCCGACGTGGGCGTAGAGGCTGGCGGCGCCGGTACCGAGCTCCTGACCGACCCGGCGCATGCTCAGCGCGTCCATGCCCTCGGCGTCGACGACCCGCAGCGCCGCCTCGACGATCCGCTCCCGGCTCAGCGGCTGCCGCCGGGGGGCGCTCTTCGCCGTGTCCTGCCAGTGCTCGGGCCAGCCGGAACGCGGGGCGGCACTGGTCATGGGGACTCCTTCGGTGATCGGCGACGCCACCCAGACTACTTGACACGAACATCGTTCCATGGGAGAACACTGTTCGCCATGAAGAACAGTGTTCGTTCGGACGAACGACGTTCGTTACCGGCTCTGATTCCGGAGACCCCTCCCATGACCAGTCAGCTCGACCCGCCCGGCACCACCCGGACCACCGGGCCCGGCGCGGCCACCCCGGCCGGCGGACCCGCGCCCGCCGGCCACCGGCTGCGCCGGGCGGGCCTCGCCGTCGTCCTCGCCGCCGAGGTGATGGACCTCCTCGACAGCACGATCGTCGGCGTCGCGGCCCCCGCCGTCCGGCAGGACCTCGGCGGCAGCGACACCCAGATCCAGTGGATCACCGCCTCCTACACGCTCGCCTTCGCCGTCCTGCTGATCACCGGCGGCCGGCTCGGCGACCTCTTCGGCCGCAAGCGCCTCTTCGTGCTCGGCGCGGCCGGCTTCACCGTCGCCTCGGTGCTCTGCGCGGCCGCGCCCGGCGCCGGCACCCTGATCGCCGCCCGCACCGTCCAGGGCCTGTTCGCGGCCCTGCTCATCCCGCAGGGGCTCGGCCTGATCAAGGCGATGTTCCCGCCCCGGGAGCTGGGCGCCGCGTTCGGCCTGTTCGGGCCGGTCCTCGGGCTCTCCTCGGTGCTCGGTCCCAGCCTGGGCGGCTACCTCACCGACGCCGACTGGTTCGGCCTCGGCTGGCGGACCGTGTTCCTGATCAACCTGCCGGTCGGCCTGCTCACCGTGCTCGCCGCCGGACGGATCCTGCCCGCCGACCGCACCGACCGGACCGCCGGCTCCGGGCGCCTCGACCCGGTCGGCGTGCTGCTGCTCGGCCTCGCCGTGCTGCTGCTGGTGTACCCGCTGGTCCAGGGCCGGGAGCTCGGCTGGCCGCTGTGGGCCTTCCTCGCGATGGCCGCCTCCGCGCCGGTCCTGTGGGTCTTCACGCTCCACCAGCGGGCCGTGCTGCGGCGCGGCGGCACCCCGCTGGTCGAGCCGTCGCTGTTCGGCAAGCGGGCCTTCGTCTCGGCGCTCGCCACCGGGCTGGTTTTCTTCGCCGCGCTCTCCGGCCTGCTGCTGGTCTTCACCCTGCACCTGCAGCTCGGCCTCGGGTGGACCCCGCTGCACGCCGGGCTCTCGATGGTCCCGCTGTCGGTCGGCGTGGTCGTCGGCGCGGTGCTCTCCGGCGGCCTGCTGGCCCCGCGCCACGGCCGCCGGGTGCTGCACGCCGGGACGGCCGTCGCCGCCGCGGGCGCGCTGGCGCTGTGGGTCACCGTCGGGCTCGGGGGCGACGGCCTCACCGCCTGGCGGCTGGTACCGGCACTGCTCCTGACCGGCTTCGGCCTCGGCCTGATCATGGCGCCGTTCTTCGACATCGCGCTCGCCGGCGTCGAGGAGTCCGAGACCGGCTCCGCCTCCGGCGTCCTCAACGCCCAGCAGCAGCTCGGCGGCTCGCTGGGCGTCGCCCTGCTCGGCACCGCGTTCTTCGGCCGGGCGGGCGACGACGGCTTCCGGTCCGCGGCCGGCTGGACGTACGGCCTCGTCGCGGCGCTGCTCGCCGCGGCCTTCCTGGTGGCCTTCCTGCTTCCCCGGCACGCCCGGCCCGGGGACGGGGACCACTGAGCGCGCGGGAACGGCCGGGAGGCCCCGGGGG
>NZ_JBHJRC010000198.1:0-15856 GCF_042261735.1 Kitasatospora sp. NPDC056327
CCCGTCGACCGGCCCCGGTCCTGCTGTGTAGGGTCCGGGGAGCGGTCCCGTTCGGGGCCGCTCCCCGAGGCCTTCCAGGTCGGCTTGACCTGTCACACATGTTCGTGGGAACACTCACCTTCGACCTTCTGCTGGGCGACGTCCACTCGCTCAAGGAGAAGCGGTCGATCGTGCGGCCGATCGTGGCCGAACTGCAGCGCAAGTACAGCGTGTGCGCTGCCGAGACCGGGAACCAGGACCTGCACCGCCGGGCCGAGATCGGCCTCGCGGTGGTGTCCGGCGAAGCCGGGTACGTCAGCGAGGTCCTGGACAGCTGTGAGCGGTTGGTCGCCGGCCGCCCCGAGGTTCAGCTGCTCTCCGCCAGGAGGCGCTACCACAACGACGACGACGAATGAGGACCGTGGAGACGGGCGGCGCGAGTCGCCGTTCTCACACGGATCAGGACCGAGAGCGCCCACAAGGCTGGGCGCGGGCCGGTACTTTGGGGCAGGGGCCCCGAAGGGCGAGCAGCACGCCCGAGTACCAGGCCCACTGCACGAGGAGGCAACGTGACCGACACCGCAAGGGCGCGCAAGCTCGCCGACCGCATCCAGGTGGTCGTCGCCCAGACCCTGGAGCGCCGGATCAAGGACCCGCGGCTCGGGTTCGTGACCATCACCGACGCCCGGGTGACCGGGGACCTGCGCGAGGCCACCGTCTTCTACACGGTCTTCGGCGACGACACCGAGCGTGAGGCCACGGCCGCCGCGCTGGAGAGCGCCAAGGGCGTGCTCCGCTCCGAGGTCGGCAAGCAGACCGGGGTGCGCTTCACCCCGACGCTGACCTTCGTCGCGGACGCCCTGCCGGAGAACGCCCGGAACATTGACGACCTGCTCGACCGGGCCCGGGCCATCGACGCCGCGGTGCGCACCACCGCGGCGGGGGCGACCTTCGCCGGCGACGCCGACCCGTACAAGGTTCCGGCGTCCGAGCGTGACGACGAGGACGAGTAGTCATGGCGGGTGAGCCGGCGGCGGCCGGTTCGGCCACGGGGGCGTCCTCCACCGACACGGTGGAGGGTGCCCTCGCGGTGCTTCCGGGGCCGCGCGCCGAGGAGAGCGGCTTCGAGCTGGTCTGGCAGCAGGTGGTCGCGGAGATCGGGCGGGCCCGCTCGGTCGACCTGATCTGCCACATCTGCCCGGACGGCGACGCGCTCGGCTCCGCGCTGGCGGCCGGGCTGGCCCTGCGCGGGCTCGGCAAGGAGGTCCGGGTCTCCTTCGGGGACGATCCGCAGATCGTCCCCGAGTCACTGGCCTTCCTGCCCGGCCAGGAGCTGATCGTGCCGGCCGCGGCCGTGCCCGACGCCCCCGAGCTGGTGCTCTGCTTCGACGTCGCGGCGGAGAGCAGGCTCGGTCTGCTCCGGGACAAGGCCTTCGCCGCCCCGGTGCTGGTCCTGCTGGACCACCACGCCTCCAACCCCGGCTTCGGCACCCACCAGCTGGTCGACCCGGGCGCCCCGGCCACCGCCGTGCTGGTGGACGAGCTGCTGCGCCGGCTCGGCGTGGCACTGGACCAGGACCTGGCGACCTGCCTCTACACCGGCGTCGCCACGGACACCGGCTCGTTCAAGTACCGGGCCACCACCCCGGCGACGCACGAGCTCGCCGGGCGGCTGCTGGCCACCGGCATCCGGCACGACCTGATCTCGCGGCAGCTGTGGGACACCTCCTCCTTCGGCTACCTCAAGGTGCTGGCCGGGGCGCTGGACCGGGCGGTCTACGAGCCGGAGGCGGCCGGCGGGCTGGGCCTGGTGTGGACCTGGGTGCCGTACCAGGACCTGGTGCTGTTCAGCGTGACCGTCGAGGAGATCGAGGGTCTGATCGACATCCTGCGCCGCCCGGCCGAGGCCGAGGTGGCGCTGGTGCTCAAACAGGACCCGGACGGCACCCTGCGCGGCTCCTCGCGGTCCAAGGGCGCGGTCGACGTCGCGGCCGCCTGCACCGAGCTGGGCGGCGGCGGGCACGTCTTCGCGGCCGGGTTCTCGGCCCGGGAGGACGTCGACGTGGTGGTGGAGCGGTTCCGGGCCGCGCTGCGGGTCCGCTAGCCGGACCGCGGGTTGGGTGGCCGCGCCGCGGGTTCGGTAGTTTTGCGGTGCGGTCGACCGTCGTGGTCGCCGCAGCGGAGCTTTGACAGAAAGAACCCGATGAAGCGCAAAGGCACCGGTCCGGACGGCCTGGTCATCGTCGACAAGCCGGAGGGCATCACCTCGCACGGGGTGGTCGCCAAGCTGCGGTGGCTGGCCGGGACACGGAAGGTCGGCCACGCCGGCACCCTCGACCCGATGGCCACCGGCGTGCTGGTGATCGGCGTCGAGCGGGCCACCCGGCTGCTCGGTCACCTGATGCTCACGGCCAAGACCTACGAGGCGACCATCCGGCTCGGCCAGACCACGGTCACCGACGACCGGGAGGGCGAGGTCACCTCGTCGACGCCGGCGGACGCGGTGGACCGCGGGGCGATCGACGCCGGGATCGCCGCGCTCACCGGCGAGATCATGCAGGTGCCGTCCAAGGTCAGCGCGATCAAGATCGACGGCAAGCGGTCGTACGCGCGGGTGCGCGAGGGCGAGGACTTCGAGCTCGCGGCCCGGCCGACCACCATCCACACGTTCACCGTGCACGAGCAGCGGTCGGCCCTCGCGGAGGACGGTACGCCGGTGACCGACCTCGACGTCACCGTGGAGTGCTCCTCCGGCACCTACATCCGGGCGCTCGCCCGGGACCTCGGCGCCGGGCTGGGCGTCGGCGGGCACCTCACCGCGCTGCGGCGCACCAGGGTCGGGCCGTACGGGGTGGAGTCGGCGCGCACCCTGGAGCAGCTGGAGGCCTCGGTCACCGGCGAGGGGGCCACCGGGCTGGAGGTGCTGCCGATCGCCGCCGCCGCGGCGGCCGCCTTCCCGCGCTGGGACCTCGACGCCGACCAGGCGAAGCAGCTCTCGCACGGCGCCCGGCTGAAGGCGCCCGGGATGGGCGTGGACGGGCCGATCGCGGTGTTCGGGCCGGACGGCACCTTCCTCGCGCTGGTGGAGGAGAAGGAGGGCCGGGCCAGGCCGGTCGCCGTCTTCGTCGGCTGACGCGTCCCCGGGCCCACCCGTTCCACCGGGCCGCTCGTTCCAAGGGCCCGCCCGTTCCAAAGGCTCACCCGCCCCGCCGGCCACCCGTCGGCGGGGCGGGTGAGCGCGTTCGCGGCTCCCGAAGGGTCCGGACCGGTGGAGGTTCACCCGTGCGAGGGAGCGCGCGGGGTGAACCGCGGTCGTGAACGGCGCGGGCGCGGTCGGTCCGCGTGCGCGCCGGGCAGGCTCCCCGGCGGCGAGCAGGTCGCCGCGACGCGTCCGACCCCGGGCCGGCGGGCCCTGCGGGGAGGGCTGCGGACATGCCGGGACTGCTGGGCTTCAGGGGCCTTCCGGGGGAGGACGACGGGGCGGCGGGGGACGCCGTCCGCGGGCTGCCGAGGATCCACGACCGGGACGGCCGCCCGCTCGGACTCGGTTTCGCCGTCGACCGGCGGGGCACCGTGCTCACCGCCCACGAGACCGTCGCCGGCCTCGACGGGGTCGTCCTGCACCTCGCCGGGGGGCGGACCCTGGCGGTGGGGGCGGACCGCGTCCGGCTGCTGCCCGGCCACGGGCTCGCGCTGCTGGACACCGCTCCGGCGGGCGGGCCGTCCGCGCTGCCGCTCCCGCTCCCGCTGCCGCTGCCGCTCGCGCAGGCGCCGGAGGCCGGGGGCGGCGAGGTGCTGCTGGTGCCCGTCCCGGTGCCGGGCGACGGGCGGACGGTCCTGCTGCGGTGCGCCCTGCCCGCGACCACGGCCGCGGTCCTTCCGGAGGACGGCCGCTTCCACCTGATCGGCGGCGTCCTGCTGCTCGATCCGCCCCCGGGCACGGACCCGGCGGTCCTTCCCCCGGGGGCTCCGGTGCTGGACGCCGCCAGCGGCGCGGTGGTCGCCGTGCTCGCGCCCGGACTGCGGACCCCGGGGCGGCCGGGGCCCTCGCCCGCCGTCCCGGTGCGGGCCACCGGGGTGACCGGGCCGGCGCTCGCCGAGGTGCTGGCGCGCAATGCCGCCGAGGTGCCCGGGTACGGGCGCGCGCTCAACGCGGCGGGGGCGCTGCGGCTGACCGCGGCCCAGCTGGCGGCCGCGGGCGCGGGCCCCGGCCGGGTGGCCACCCTGGCGGCCGACCGGGTGGACCGGCCCGACGGCGCCGAGTGCTGGGAGGACCTGCTCACGGCGGGGGACGGCCGCGGGGCGGGGAGCGCGGACGGCGGGGCGGGAGCGGCGGAGGCGTGCGGGGACCGGTGCGCGGGGGTGTGCCGGGGCGGCTGCGGGTCCGCGGCCGGTGTGGTGGCGCTGGTGGGGGAGGCCGGTACGGGCCGGAGCACCGAGGCGGCGGCCGTCGCCGTGCGCCGCGGCTCCGCGGGCCTGCCCACGGTCTGGCTGCGGGGCGCGGACCTGACGGCCGCCGATGTCTCGCTCGCGGGCGCGGTGGAGCGGGCGCTGGCGTCGGCGGCGGCCGGGTCGGGCGTGCCGCAGCCGCCCGGTCCGGCGGCGGTGGCGGCGCTCTGCGCGGCGGCCGGGCGGCCCCTGCTGGTGGTGCTGGACGGTCCCGAGGAGTCACCGGTGCCGCTCGACCCGGACTGGCTGCGGGACTCGGCGCGCTGGCTGTCGGCGTGCGGTGCGCGGCTGCTGACCGTCTGCGGCGAGGAGGCCTGGGAGCGGGTGGCACCGGGCGGGGCCACGGGCGAGTTCCTGGTGCCGGTCGGCGGTGCGCAGGGCCGGGCGGGCGCCGTGCGGGTGGCGGTGCGGCGGCTCGGGCCGCTGCCCGGGGGGACGGCGGAGCAGGTGCGGCGGCGGTACGGGCTGCCGCCGTCCCGGCCGGCCGGGACGGGCCCGGACGCCGGGAACCCCCTGCTGCTCCGGCTGGCGGGGGAACTCCGGGCGCACGGCCTGCGCGCGGAACCGGTGTGCCGCGGCGAGCTGTTCGCCGCCCACCTCGACCTGTGCTGTCTGCGGGTCGCCCAGCGGCTCGTCGAGGACGGCCGGGCCCGGCGGCCCGGGGCCCACCGGCGGGGCGCCGTCCGGCCGGCCGGGGCGGGCACCGGCCGGGTGCGGCGCACGGCCGCGGCGGTGGCCGGCCGGGTGCACGAGGCGGCGCGGCGGATGCTGGGCGCCGAGCGGGGCGGGCTGCCCCGGGCGGTGTTCGAGGAGCTGTTCCCGGTGGCGGGCGGGTGGGCGACGGCGGTGCTGGCGGAGGGGCTGTTCGTGCCGGCCGGGCCGGGCCACCGCTTCGCCCACGGGGCGTTCGCCGACTGGCTGCAGGGCCGGCACCTGGACCTGGACGCGGCGCTGCGGCTGCTGCTGGGCGAGGCCGAGGACACCAGGCCGCCCGGGGAGTCCGCGACCGTGCCGCGGCACCGGATCGGCCCGGTGGCCGCCGCCCTCCGGCGGATCGCCGAGACCGGGGGCGCGCCGGCCCTGGACCCCTGGCTGCACCGGATCCGGCGGGCGCTGGAACTCCGGCCGCCGGGCAGCGAACCCGCCTGGTGGGCCCGGAAGCTGCTCGCCGAAGGACTGGCGGCCAGTCCGGACGCCGGTGAACACCATGCGCTGCTGGAGCGGTTGGCCGAGCGGGTCGTCGAACGGTCGGCCGCCGGGGGCGGGTTCGGGCGGCTCGCGGCGGAGGGGTTCGGCGCGTTCGGGCCCGGGTTCTGGACCGGTCTCGGTCTGCCGGTGGAGCGGGAACTCGCGCTGCTCCGGACGCTGGTGGCCGCCGACGGGCCGGACCGGCCGTTCCTGGCGGCGGTGACCGGCCGGCTGCGCGCCGACCCGGCGCGGGTGCTCCCGCTGCTGTGCTCTTGGCTCGACGATCCGCGCGGCCTGCCCGGCCGACCCGGGGCCGGTGTGGCCGGCCTGGCCCGCGAACTGCTCCTCACCCACCGGGCGCTCGCCCTGGACGACCTGACCGAGGCGCTGGCCGCGGTCGCGCACCCGCGGGCGGACGCGCTGCTGGCGGTGCTGGCCGTCGAGGAGCCCTCGGCGCTCTGCCGCGCGGTGGACCGCTGGAGCCACGACCCGCGCCCCGAGCGGCACGTCGCCGCGGCGGTGCACGCGCTGCGCACCGCCCCGCACGCCCGCGGGGCCGGACCGGAGCTGCTGAGGTTCGCCGCGCTGGCCCTGCTGGCCCGGGAGGACGAGCCGGCCCTGCACGGCGCGGCGTTCGCGCTGCTGCTCCGGGACGGGCCGAGCCGCGCCCGGCACCTGCCGGCGGCCCTGGCCGCGTACCGGCGCGGGGAGGACCGCTTCCTGACCGCCCGGGCGCTGGCCCCGGCGCTGGAGAGCGACCCGGAGCCGGTGCTCGCGGCCCTGGCCGCCCGGCTGACCGGGCCGGGCCGCACCGTCCCGGCGGGTGCTCCGGTGGCCGGCACGCTGCGGGTGCTGGCCGACGCCCGGGCCCCGCTGGCCGCCAGGCGCGGCGCCGAACTCACGGCCCGGCTGCTGCGCGAACGCCCCGCCCTGGCCGGACCGGTCGCCGTCGACTACCTGGGGCGGCGGCTCGCCCGCGGCGCGGTGGAGGGGGCGGTGGCCCGGCTGGAGCTGCGGATGCTGCTGAGCAGCGCCCTGGCGGCCCGGGCGGCGGCCGTCCGGCGGCCGTTCGCCGAGGTGCTCTCCTCCCCGGTGCCCGACCCGGTCGCGGACGCCCTGCGCTGCGAACTGCTGGACACCCTGCTGGCCACCGAGGGGGACCCGGAGGTGCTGGGCGCCGCGGTGGCCGGACTGGCCGAGCACTGCGGGGCGGAGCGGCCGGCGCGGGCCCGCGCGGTGCTCGTCCGGGCGGCGGCCGGGCTGCCGGACGCCGACGGTCTGCTGGTGCGCTGCGCCGGGCGGTCGGCGGCGTTCGCGGCGCTCCTGGCGCGCTGGCCCGGGGACGAGCGCCCGGCCCGTCCGGTGGGGCCGCGGCTGGACCGGCTGCGCGCCCTGGTGGCGGCCGGCCGGGACCCGCAGCACGCGGCGGCGGAGGCCGAGCGGGCGGGCGGCGCAGGACCGGTCCGGACGTCCGTCCCCGCGGCCCGGTACCCGCTGGTGCGCCCAACCTGCCTTCCGGTGCCGAACTCGGGGCAGGCGCATGGCACGCTATAGGGGTTCGGATTTTGAGCGTGTGAGCGTACGGACGGTACGCGCCAGAGGGAACAAGGAGCGGTCGGGTGCAGCGCTGGCGTGGCCTGGAGGATATCCCCGCTGACTGGGGACGCAGCGTCGTCACCATCGGCTCGTTCGACGGGGTGCACCGCGGACACCAGCTGATCATCAACCGGGTGGTGGAGCGCGCCCGGGAGCGGGGCGTCCGCTCGGTCGTGGTCACCTTCGACCCGCACCCCAGCGAGGTGGTCCGTCCGGGGAGTCACCCGCCGCTGCTCGCCCCGCAGCCCCGCCGCGCCGAGCTCATCGAGGAACTGGGGGTGGACGCGGTCCTGGTGCTGCCGTTCACCACGGAGTTCTCCAAGGAGTCGCCGGAGGAGTTCTTCCGGCAGGTGCTGGTGGACGCGCTGCACGCCTGCCTGGTCGTCGAGGGGCCGAACTTCCGCTTCGGGCACCGGGCGGCGGGCGACGTCGCGTTGCTGGCCGAGCTGGGCCGGGCGGCGGACTGCGGCGTCGAGGTGGTCGACCTCCAGGTGCGCGGCGCGGCCGGTGACGGCGAGCCGTTCTCCTCGACGCTGACCCGCCGGCTGGTCGGCTCCGGTGACGTGGCCGGCGCCGCGGAGGTGCTGGGCCGTCCGCACCGGGTCGAGGGCGTGGTGGTGCGCGGCGCGCAGCGCGGGCGGGAGCTCGGCTACCCGACCGCCAACGTGGAGACCGTGCCGCACAGCGCGATCCCGGCCGACGGCGTGTACGCGGGCTGGCTGACGGCCGACGGCGAGCGCATGCCGGCCGCGATCTCGGTGGGCACCAACCCGACCTTCGACGGGACCGCGCGCACGGTCGAGGCGTACGCCATCGACCGGGTCGGCCTGGACCTCTACGGGCTGCACGTGGCGGTGGAGTTCCTGGTCTACCTGCGGGGGATGGAGAAGTTCGACTCCATCGACGCGCTGCTGGACCGGATGGCCGACGACGTGAAGCGCTCGCGCGAGCTGACCGACGCCGGCTGACCGGGGCCGGCCGGTGCCGCGCCGGCGCGGACCGGAACGGTAGCGGGGACGGCACGGGGGCCCGCCGACCGGGAAGGCCGGCGGGCCCCCGGCGTGCCGCGGGGGCTACTGCTGCGGCGGGGCGGGCGGCGGGTAGCCGTAGCCGGGCGGCGGCTGGCGGTTCTCCTCGGGCTGCGCGTAGCCGTGGCCGGCGGGCGGCTGCTGCCACTCCGGGACCGGCGGCCGGGCGCCGGGCTGGAGCGGCTGCTCGGGCCGGCCGCCCTGGGGCGGGTAGCCGTACCCGGGCGGGGGCGGCGGGGCCTGACCGGGCTGCGGCGACCAGGGCGCGCCCGGGGCGGGCTGGGGCCCCGGATGGCCGGGCTGCTGCGGGTAGGGGTAGGAGTACGGCTGGCCGTACGGCGGCTGGCCCTGCGGACCGGGCTGCGGCTGCGGCTGGGGGTAGCCCGGTGCCGGCTGCTGCTGGGCCGCCTGCTGCTGGGGCTGCTGCCAGCTCGCCTGCTGGGCGGCGGCCTGCTGGGCCCGCATGATGTCCTCGCCGACCAGGGTGGCCAGTTCGAAGTACGCCTCCCGGACCTTGGGCCGCATCATGTCGAGGTTGACCTCGGCACCGGCCGCCAGGCTCTCGTCGAACGGCACCACGACCACACCCCGGCAACGGGTCCGGAAGTGCGCGACGATGTCCTCCACCTTGATCATCTTGGCCGTCTCGCGGACCCCGGAGACCACCGTGATGGAGCGCTGCACCAGATCGGCGTAGCCGTGCGCGGAGAGCCAGTCCAGGGTGGTGGAGGCGGACGAGGCGCCGTCCACGCTGGGCGTGGAGACGATGATCAGCTGGTCGGCGAGGTCCAGCACCCCGCGCATCGCGCTGTACAGCAGACCGGTGCCGGAGTCGGTCAGGATGATCGGGTACTGGCGGCCCAGCACGTCGATGACCTGCCGGTAGTCCGAGTCGTTGAAGGTGGTCGACACGGCCGGGTCGACGTCGTTCGCCAGGATCTCCAGGCCCGAGTGGAGGTCCTGCGAGGTGAACTGACGGATGTCCATGTAGCTGCGCAGGTGCGGGATGGCCGTCACCAGGTCGCGGATGGTGGCACCGGTCTGCCGCTTGACCCGGCGGCCGAGGGTGCCCGCGTCCGGGTTGGCGTCGATCGCGATCACCTTGTCCTGGCGCTCGCTGGCCAGTGTCGCGCCGAGGGCGGTGGTGGTCGTGGTCTTGCCGACGCCGCCCTTGAGGCTGATCACCGCGATCCGGTAGCAGCTGAGCACCGGCGTGCGGATGATCTCCAGCTTGCGCGCCTTCTCGGCGGCCGCCGCCTTGCCGCCGAACTGGAAGCGCGGCTGCTGGCGCTGCTGCTTCGGCTGGCTGCGCAGCAGCCGGTCCGAGGAGAGTTCGACGGCGGCGGTGTAGCCCAGCGGCGCGCCGTGCGCGGTCTGCTGCGGGGCGCCGGCCTGCTGGAAGGCGGCGGGCGCGGTCTGCCCGGGCTGCGGCCGGCCCCACTCCGGAGCACCGGGCTGGGGCTGCGCGGGCTGGGGCTGGCCGGGCTGGACCTGGGCTGGCTGGGGCTGCGCGGGCTGCTGGTGGGCGTCGGGCTGCGGCCAGCCGCCCGCGCGCGGGTCCGCCGGGGCGGGCGGCGCGGCCGGACCAGGCTGTGGCTGGGACGGCTGCGCGGCTGCCCACCCGGCGGGGTCCTGCGGATAGGGCTGCGGGAAGCCGGCCGGGTACGGCTGGGCCTGTGCCGCGGCCGGGTACGGCTGGGCCGGACCGGGTTGCCCCGGGACGAAGGGGTCGGCGGACGGCCAGCCGTGGCCGGGGGCCGGTGCCTGGACGGGGCCGGGGGCCGGAAAAGGAGTGGGCGCTGATGCGGGCACCGGTCCCGGCGCCCCGGCCGGGGCGTGCGCGGCCGGATCGACGGGCGGCACGGGCGGTGCGGGAACCTGGGCGGCGGGGGGCTGCGGTTCACCGGGCGGGCCGGGGACGGCGGCGGGCGCGGTCGGGGGCGCCGCCGCGGGCGGGGCCGCGAAGGCCTCGGTCGGCTGCGGCGGTGCCTGTTGGAGCGGTGCCTGAACCGGAGCCGGAGCCGGAGCAGGGACCGGCGCCGGAGCCGGGACAGCGGCCGGTGCCGGAGCAGGGACCGGTGCCGGAGCCGCGGCCTGGACCGGTGCCTGAGCCTGGACCGGTGCCTGGAGCGGCGGCTGAACCTCCGTCGGGACCGGCGGCACGGCTGCCCGCTCGGGCTCCTGCGCCCGGACCGGAGCGGCGGGCGGCGCCACCGAGGGATCCGGCGCGGCGACGGGAGCAGGGGCCGGCGCGGCCGCACCCGCTGCGGTCACGCCCGGCGTCGCACCCGCTGCGGTCACGCCCGGCGTCGCACCCGTGGCGGGCGCCCCCGCGGCCGGTGCGCCCGCGGCGTCCGTCTGCACGTACCAGGACGGGGGAGTGTAGTCGGGCGCGTCGGACCAGTCGTCGTCGTCCTCCGCCGCGTTGTCGCCGACGTAGACGCCGTCCCGATCGCTGCTCACCTAGGGCTCCCTCGTGTTCGCCGCCGCATGTTCGCGGTGCCGTTGCCGCTCCACAGCCTAGGCCGTGAGCCACCCCCGGCTGAAGGCGGTGCCGCATCTCCGGACGGCCCGCGCACAGGCCCCGCACAGCCCGGCCACGGCTCGTCGACGGCTTGTCGACGGGTCGTCGACGGCCTCCGCGCGGACGGCGGGCCGACCGGTGCGGCTCAGTCGAGGCGGCGCGGCCCGCCCAGGACCTGCCGTTCCGCCTGCCCGGCCACGATCCGAACGTACTGACGGTTCATCCGGGTCGTCCACAGCGTCAGATCGTCAGGGAGCGACGGCAGGTTGGCGACCTCGGCCGCCCCGAGCGAGAGCACCCGGCCGATCAGCTCGGCCTCCTCCGGCATCACCCGCTGCACCCCGACCAGGTCGGCCGAGTTGAGGACCCGGGCCGCGTTCGGACCCAGGTGCGGCACCACCGTCAGGACGGTCTGCCAGGGCGCGGCGGAGAGCCGGCTGCGCGGCGGCCGGGCGCCGAGGTCGCGGACCACCAGCACCGGCGAGGTGACCGAGGCGCCCTGCGGGCCGAGCCGTCCGGGCTGGTGCACCGTCACGCACGGCTGTCCGCCGCCCGCGGCCTGCGCCATCGGTCCCCACAGGTGGCCCCGGGCGGTCTCGACGGCGACCCGCGCGCCGGTGGCGGCCGACCGCAGCGCGATGACCTGGGCGGTCCAGAGACCGCCGACCAGCACCAGCTCGTAGGCGCCGGGCCGGAACAGTCCGAGGACGGCGGGCCGCGACCGGTGCACGTCCTCGCCGATCAGCACGCCGTCGTCGCCGACCGGGAAGGACAGCGCGTCGAGTTCCGCGACGGTCAGCACGTGCTTCTCCCGGCGCGGGCCGCGCAGCCCGAAGCCGGGGAGCAGTCCGGCGCGGGTCCGCGGCCGCGGGTCGGCGCCGATCGGCGGAAGGGCACCGGGGCCGGTCCGGTAGGCCATCAGGAAGTACCTCCCAGCGGCAGGGTGGCGAGTACGCCGGGGGCCTGCTCCAGGTCGAGCCGGGTCAGGCCGAGCCCGGCGCCCTGGGCCCGGGCCTCGACCTGCCGGCCGAGCTCGACGGCCTCGCTCTCGCTGCGCCCGGTCACCCGGACGTGCCCGCTGAGCGTGACCGAGCCGCCGGTGCCGTGACCGGCCGTCAGGCTGAAGGTGCTGGCCAGCGCGGGGGCGCCGGTGACCAGGTTGACCAGGTCGGGGACGGCGATCCGGCCCGGGGCGCCGCCGGGGCGGCCGAGCTGCGGCCAGCGGGAGATCCAGTAGGTGCTGTGCCAGCGGTCGTCGACGCGCCAGAACCGGTTGGTCTCCTGGGTGCGCCGTCCGCTGCCGCCGCCGCTGCCGGAGCTCTGGCGGCCGGCCGTGGCGAGCGGGTTGACGCAGCTGGAGATGGCGAGGGCGGCGATCAGTTCGCGCTCGTCGAGCACGGTGACGTCGAAGCCGGCGCTGTTCAGCCGCCCGGCCAGCTGGTCGGTGACCCGCTGGAGCGCCTTGCGGGCGCCCTGCTCGCCGCCGCCGCGGGCGCGCACCGCGGTGGCCGCGCGTTCCGGGTCGAGCCTGAGCGCCACCCAGGTGAGCCGCAGCGCCGGGGTGGCGGTGCCGTCGGCGAGCTCCCGGTAGGCGCGGGCGGCCAGCGACTGCTCGGGCAGGTGCGGCGCGGGCGCCGGCTGGGTGTGCTGGACGAGCTGGACCGACTCCAGGGTGATGTCGTCGACCCGCAGCACCGAGCAGAGCACGTCCAGCGGCAGCGGCCGGGCGGTGCGGGCCGGGCGCAGCGGCAGGTCCTTGGCCTGGACGAGCAGGACGGCGCTGAGGAAGGTGCCGTCGCCGACCATGCCGGTCTCCCGGCGCACCGGCCGGCCGCCGAGGTCGGCCTCGGTGGCGTGGGTGCAGGTGCGCAGGGCGGGTTCGAGTTCGAGGGCGGGGGCCAGCGCCGGGTCGGTGCCGGGCGGCGGCACGTGGGCGAGGGTCCGCCTGCGGCGGGCCCTGAGGGCGGCGCGCACCCGCAGCGCCTCGGGGACGGTGCGTCCGCGCAGCGGCACGACGGCGAGCAGGACCAGGACGAGGGCGACGGTGCCGAACCCGGCGGCGACCGGCCTGCTGATCGTCCAGCCGACCGCGACCAGCGCCACCGCGACCTCGACCAGCACGAGTTGCTGGAGCCTCAGCCGTCCGCCGAGCAGTCCGGGCCGGGGGTGGACGCGCACCGGGACGGGGCCGCCGGGGCCGCCGGGGCGTGCCGGCCGGTCGGTGCGCCCGGGGGCGGGGGAGTCCGCGGTGCCGGTGCGGCCCGGCCGCCCGGAGCGGCGCCGGCCGCTGCCCCGGTCCGTGCCCCGGCGCCCTGGAGCGGTCTGGCTTGGCATCCCCCGAGTGCCCCTCTCTGACGCGGTCGTCGCGGCCCGGCTGGCCGGTCCGTGAACCGTACCCGTACCGTACTCACCGTCTGCTGCCGCATCGTAGAGGGTTCGAGCCCGTTCTCGCCCGGGGCGTGCGGGGCACGGGGCAGGACGGTCCGACAGGGGAGACGACGAGCATGGCATCGCGCCGGGACGAGCTGAACGCCTACACCTTCGCCCGCAAGCGCACGGTGGCGGCCTTCCTGCTGCCGGGGGGCGGCGGGAGCGACGAGGACGCGCCGCGTCCGGTCAAGGCGGTGCTGCCGAGTGTGGTCGTGGCCGCGCTGGTGGTCGGCGGGTTCGGCCTCTGGGGGGTGTTCAAGCCGAGCGCGCCGGTGGGCTGGGACGAGGGCAAGTACATCGTCCAGGGCAAGCAGAGCACCACCCGGTACGTGGTGCTGACCGACCCGGACGGGCGGACCAGGCGGCTGCACCAGGTCCTGAACATGGCGTCGGCACGGCTGGTGCTGCCGGTGGACTCCAAGGTCGTGGTGGTCGACGACGGTGTGCTCGACCGCTACCCCAACCACGGTCCGACGATCGGCATCCCGTACGCGCCGGACAAGTTGCCCAGCAAGGCGAACGCGGGCCGCCCGATGAAGTGGTCGGTCTGCGACCGTCCGGGCGACCCGCAGGGGAGCACGGTCGACCAGGCGGTCTTCGTGGCGGGCGGCGCCGACGCGGAGTCCCTCGGGGCGAAGGACCGGAAGCTGGACGTCGGCCAGGCACTGCTGGTGCAGCAGGCGGACGACCCGCAGGTGGCCGCCTCCGGGCAGGCCGCCGCCCGGGGCAGGCTGCGGGTGTTCCTGGTGGACGACCGGGGCCGCCGGCACGCGATCGGCGGCCCGGAGGACTCGGACACCACCCGGTCCCAGCTGATGTGGGCGGTCTTCGGGGCGACCGCCACGCCGCAGAAGGTGAAGAAGGACTGGCTGGACACCCTGGCGCCGGGCAGTGACATCGTCTTCCCGCGGATCGACGGGCTGGTCCCGGACACCAGGGGCCCCAACTCCTCGGTTCCGCTGCAGAACCCGGAGGACCGCAAGGTCGGCCGGCTGGTGCGGTTCGGCGAGAAGCACTACGTGGTGGGCCGGACCCAGCTGCTGCTGGTCACCCCGTTCCAGGCGGAACTGATCCGGCAGAACCCGCAGTTGCAGCCGCTGTACAACCAGGACGCCAACCGGAGCCCGCGGATCGACGACCTGACGCCGGCCGAGCACGCCACCGTCAACAGCAACGTGCCGCTGATGGCGGAGGGCGCCGCCGACTGGCCGCTCAGGACGGGTGCGCCGGCCAACGACTGGCAGGCGCCGAAGGACGCGCGCACCGTGGTCTGCAGCACCTTCGAGGGGGTGGCGGAGGACGGCCGGACGCCGCGGCGCAGCGTCTGGGCCGGTCCCGACTACCCGGTGCGGTACAGCAACGGCGCGGCCACCGCCCACGTGACGCCGGGTCACGGCCTGTTCTACCGGGCGCTGGACAACGCCGCGGACGGCTCCGGCACCGACTTCCTGATCACCGAGACCGGGCTGCGCTACGCCGTGCCGGCCGGCAGCGAGGGCGGCAAGGGCGGTCCGACCGCGCCGGCGGACCGGCCGGCACAGCCGGCCGGCCAGGCCGGGGCGCCCGGGACCCCGGCCGGTCCCGCGGCGGCGCCGTCCGGACCGCCGCAGCCGGAGGAGCAGGGCGGCAACCAGGCACGGCTGGGCTACCAGGGCCTGCGGCCCGCGCCGGTGCCGCAGCAGTGGTCGAACCTGGTGCCGGCCGGCCCGGCGCTCAACGCGAAGAGCGCGGCGCAGCAGCAGAACGCGTGACGGCCTTTCGCCGCACCGGGCAACGGACTTGGCCTCGATGTCATGGCTTGGTAACCGACCGTTGCCCGGTGTTGGGTGAGATGCGTGTGCCGACTACAGTGCTGCACGACATCACGCCGTGATGCCCGGGGGCCCACAGCGCAGTACCCCCGGCCACAAGGTCTGTCTCATGGGGGACGGTAGAGCATGGGTCAGTTCAAGACGACCGCTCAGGAGATGCTGGCTTTCGCCAAGCACATGGACGAGGTCATCAACAAGATCAACTCCGAGATCAACGGCCTCAACAACCTGGTGGGCTCCATCACCGGTGGCTGGCAGGGCCAGGCCGCGCAGGCTTACACCAACCTCCAGGGCCAGTTCAACACGGACGCCCAGGAGTTGAACAAGTCGCTGCGCGCGATCAAGGACGCGATCGAGCTCACGACCCAGAAGTACTCGCAGGCCGACGCCGACCAGCAGGCGATCTTCGGGTCCGCCGCCGCGGGCGCTTCCTGATCCTCGGCCCCGTCCGTTCACCCCGCGACGCGCACCCCGGGTGACGGGGTGCCCCGCAGCCTCGACTAGGAGACATCGTGGCCGAACACATTCTGGTCAACTTCGAGACCATCAAGAACGCCAGCTCGGAGGTCCGCCGCACCGCGCAGACCGTCAAGCACCAGCTGGACGAGCTCAGGTCGGGCGTCACCAAGATCGCCGGGAGCTGGGAGGGCGCCGCCCAGCAGGGCTACCAGGCCCACCAGACGAAGTGGGACGACCGCGCCAACCACCTGCAGCAGGTGCTGGAGCAGATCGCCAAGTCGCTGGACAACGCGGCCGAGAGCTACCGCAGCACCGAGAACCGCAACGCCACCCTCTGGACCGGCTGACGGTTCACGTACGGCACGCCGGGAGGCGGGCGACCCGCACCGGGG
>NZ_JBHJRC010000199.1:0-15835 GCF_042261735.1 Kitasatospora sp. NPDC056327
GGGTGGAGCTGGAGGAGGTTGCCGGCCCGGTTCCGGTAGGGCGCCCCGCTTTCCATTCACGTTCGGCCGTTCTAATTTTCGCGCCAGATTTGCCGACCTGTGCCGACTCGATTCAGCCGGAAATCGACATCAGTCGACTGAGCGACCTAGCCGTTCCGCGAGAGGGATCTGACCCGGCGGCCTCAGGATGAATTTGTCCTTCCGTTCGTCAAAGCAATCCAGATAGCAGCTGACTCGCTCTCCGACCTCATAGTGATCTTCATCATCTATGTAGAGAGCGTCGATCAACCCAAGCCGGGACAGTCCTAGGTCAACGATGATGCCCCAGCGGAATACCGCCTCAATCTCTCCATCGACCATCTCGCCGATGAGACTCTGCTCATGGGCGCTGAGCTGCTCGTTCATCATCCCCCGACCATGCTTCGTGGGTACTGATTAAGGATGTCAAACGCCGTGTTTGGGATCGCGACCTCCACATTGGGCACGCCGTTATGCGAGCCTACGTACTGGCTGAAATGCTGCTCGAAATCGGCCTTCGGGATCCTGACCTGCACGACGCCACCGTCATAGCCTCCCCGGCTGGCATAGTCAAGCGCAATCGTCTTTCCATCATCTTCGAGGCCGAAGTACGCACGCCCGTCTGGGTAGCCGTTGCCGGATCCCGGAAAGTCCCTCTCCGAGAAACCGTCGTTAAGCAGCCTATCCGTCATTCCCTTACCTGGCGCCTTGTAGATGGTGATATCGCAGTTTGGCCCACCACTGTTGTGCACGAGAATTGGCGTGGTACCGGCGAGTACATAGTACGTGTGAAGGTCTTCGACGGTGAGGTCGTCTGCACGTTGGGGTGTGGTGGTGTAGGTGCGGGTCGAGAGTACGGTCAGGGTGCCGCGGTCGGCCGTGGACAGCCGGTGGCCGGGCTGGAGGTCTTTTGCATGGGTCCAGCGCTGGGCGGTGTCATCCCAGTAGGGGTGGTTGGAGGTGGAGAGAAGGGCGGCAGGTTCGGCTGCGCGGCCGGCCTGGTCCTGGCTGGTGACGGTGAGTTCGGTGAAGTCGGAGTCGTCCGGGGTGACGATCTTCGTGGTGACGGTCTTGGCGGCCGTTTCACCGGTCTGCGGATCAGTGGCAGTGACAGAATCACCGAGACTTACGTCTTCAATCTTCTTCGCACTGCCGTCCGCCATCAGGACAAGGGTGGCGGGCGGGAAGCTGTGCGTCGGGCATCCTCTGGCGGCGCCAACCAGATCGTCAGCCTTCTTGCGCAGGTGCATCGCCTTGGCATAATCACCGGCGAAGGGAACGGACCCGACGATGTCCCAGCCGACCTCCTTCCACTGTCCTTGGACGGCGTGTATGCCTGTGGAGGCGACGTCACCGACGACGCTGACTCCGGGAATGAAGCTGATGCCTTCGGCGAGGTCCGCAGCCTTCTGGAGCACGGACTTCTTCTTTACACCGTTGCCCCAGCCCCACATCGAGGCGTTGTTCTTGCCCTTCTGGTCCCAGATCCAGTTGCGCCTCTCGCTGGGACGCAGGGCCGCGGACAGCGTCTGCTCGTAGTAGCGCTCCTGGGTGTCGCTGGAGGTGTAGGTTGCGGTGGTCTCGGCGGCGTTGCTCATCGTGATCGTGCCTGCCGACCCGCACTGGTAGAGCGTTCCGCATTCCTCGGACTTGAGGCCACTGGGGTCGCTGAGGTTGACCGGGTCGTTCTCGGAGTAGGCGTAGCCGTTCCACTGCTGGGGGTCGCCAGCGACGAAGACGGGGTCGAGGCTGAGGAAGCGGCCGGTGGTGGGCTGGTACTGACGTGCGCCGAGGTTGGTGAGGCCGGTGACGTCGTCCTTGGTGCCGTTGACGAAGCCGTGGTCGCCGGCCCACATGGAGGGCTGGGTGCCGCGGGGGTTGCCGAAGGGGTCGGTGGGGCGGCGGCTCTCCGTGAGGGTTCTGGCATTGATGGCCAGGCTGTTGGTGCCGTGGTGGTCGGCGAACTGGTAGGTGAGTTCGTTGCCGCCCTGGCGCACCAGGGTGATGCCGCCGGGGATGGAGTAGTAGCGGGAGGCGGTGAGGGTCCTGGTGGCGGTGTTGTAGACGAGTTCGTCGCCGTTGACGAGGTTGATGGTGGTCTTGCCGGGGTTTCGGCGGATGAGCTGATTACCGCCTGCGTCGTAGACGTAGGTGGTGGTGCCGGCGCTGGTGCTGGCGAGGGATTCGAGGCGGTCCTCGCCGTTCCAGGTGAGGGTGGTGGTGCCAGCGGTGTCGGTGACGGCGGTGGTGTGGCCGGCGGCGTCGTACTGGGTGGTGCTGGTGGTCGGGTTGCTGGCGCCGACCCGGGTGGTGGAGGTGAGCAGGGCGTGCGGGCCGCCGGTGCCGCCTCCGGTGCCGGGGTTGGTGGTGAGGGTGTTGCGGGTTCCGGGCGCCGGGAAGGTCTGGGTGGTCGTGACGTTCTGGGAGGCGTCACCGCCGGGGTGGTGGGCGGTCATGCCCGTGCGGTTGCCGGTGAGGTCGTACTGGTAGCTCTGCCAGTACGGGGCGGAGCCGCCCACCGTGGTCTGGGCCGGTGCCTGGGCTCCGCTGGTGGGGGTGGCGTTGGCGCAGCGGCCCCGGCCGCCGACGGCGGGGTCGGGGTCCTGGTCGAGGCGGCCGGTGTCGCTCCAGGCGGTGGTGAGGCGCCCGAGGTGGTCGTAGCCGAAGCACTGCAGGTCGGTGGCGGAGGGGGTGTTGTTGGGGATGGTGCGGATCGCGGTGATCCGGCCGACCTGGTTGTAGGCGTAGGTGGTCTGCTGGACCGAGCCGGTGGTGGAGGTCTGCTTGTCGACGAACTGGCTGATCGGGCGGCCGGTGGGCTCGTCGTAGGTGTTGGTGGCGACGATCTGGGTGCCGTACGGGTTCATCGTGGAGCGGATGGTGCGGCCGTAGGCGTCGTAGTCGGACTGGACGTCGTAGGCGATGCCGCCGAGTCCGCCGATGTCGTGCAGCAGGCCGTAGGCCTCGTAGTTGTAGGTGACGACCTCGGCGAACAGGTCGCCGACCGCGGGCAGGGACTGCTTGGTGGGCGCGCCGGTGATGGGGTTGTAGAGGGCCTGGTAGGTGAAGGTGAGCGGGCCGGGCTGGCCGACCTCGCTGCCGGGGATGGTGACGGTGGTCTTGGTGGGCCGGTAGGCGGTGTCCATCGCGGTGACCGCGGTGGTGTAGGCCGCGCCGCTCTGGCCGCCGACGTAGCGGGTGGAGGTGGCGGGTTTGCCCTTGGCGACGGTGTCGTAGGTGCTGGCGGTGAGCCGGTTCTCCGGGGCTATGGAGTCCTTGTAGGTCCCGGTGCGCCGGCCGAGCAGGTCGTAGGTGGAGACGATCTTCTTGCCGCGGGCGTCGGTGGAGGTGGCCACGCGTCCGGCGGCGTCGTAGGTGGTGGTGCTGGTGCCGGCATCGGGGTCACTGGTGCTGGTGCGCCGTCCGCGCTGGTCGTAGGCATAGGTCCAGGTGTTTCCGGCCGCGTCGGTGCGGGAGGTCTCGGTGCCGAGCTGGGAGTAGGCGTAGGAGGTGATGTCCGCGTCGGCGGGGTTGCCGGTGGGGGCGGGGGTGCGGTACTGCCACAACTGCAGGACGCGGCCGCGGGAGTCGCTGACGGTCGTGGTGGCCCGGCCGCCCGATGGCGGGGTGACGTCGACGCGGTCGGCGCCGGGGTAGGAGGTGGCGGTGGTGGTCTGCGGGACGCCGTAGGCGAGGGACTGCCCGGCGATCACGCGGCCCATGCCGTCGAAGACGGTGCGGGTCTGGCTGGGGACCTTGGCGTTGTCGGGCTCGAAGCGGGTGGTGCTGGGCGGGTTGAGGCTGTTGTAGTACGTGTTGTTGGCGGCGGCCGGGCGGCCGTGGGAGTCGTAGAAGGTGTCGGTGATCAGCCGGCCCGCGTAGGCGGAGACCGCCGGGTCGCTCTGCGTCTGCACGACGCGGGCGAGGGCGTCCAGGATCCGGATGGACTGCTGGTAGGTCTTGTTGGCGCGCAGCGTCTGCGTGGTGATGGAGGAGGGGCCGTTGTTGCGCAGCTGGTAGGTGAACTTGTAGTCGGCCGGCTCGGCGGTGGTGCGGCCGGCCTGCCAGACGGCCGTCAGGCGGCCCAGGGCGTCGTAGGTCTGGGTGACGGTGCGGCCGTTGGCGTCGGCGGTGGTCAGCGGCAGGGAGCGCGCCGGGTCGAGGGTGACGGTGGAGGTCCACCCAGTGGCCGCCTCCGGGGTGCCCGCGGGGGCGGGGGCGACGACGGTGTTCTTGGTGGGCAGTTCGCCCGGCGCCGCGGAGGTGTAGATGGTGGTGGTCGCGGCGCCGTTGGGGTGGGCGGCGTCGGTGGTGGTGGGGTCGGTGACGGTGGTGGGGCGGCCGTAGGCGTCGTAGGCGCTGGTGCCGGTGGTGGTCCACTGGGCGGCGCCGTTGGCGTCGTACTTCTCCAGCACCTGGAGGCCGGTGGCGGACGCGGTCGCGCCGACGCTGCGGAAGGGCTGGTTGTCGTACAGCGTGCGGCTGGCTGAAACGGTGTTCGCGGCCGTGGGGGCGGCCGCGCAGGCGTTCGCGCCGGAGACGGTGTACGTCTCGGCGACGGCGTTGGTGATCGGGGAGGCCGCACTGGCGGCGTAGGTGGTGCGCACGCACGCGTCGGGGGTGCCGTCGGCCTGCTGGAGGACCTTCCCGGGAAGGTAGGGCAGGTTCTCGTCGGTGAAGGTGGTGTCCGTGGTGGTGCGCCAGCTTCCGTCGGCTTTCTTGGCCTTGGCGGTGACGGTGCGCTGCTGGGGCGCGGCGTAGCGGGCCTTGAGGGCGGGCAGGTCGGGGCTACGGTTGTGGGTGGCGGTGGTCTTGGGTCCGCCGTCGTCGCCTGTCGGGTTGGTGCTGGTGTTGACGCTGCTGGCGGCGGGGGTGGTGGCGTCGGCGTCGGCGTAGGTGTCGGATTCGAGGATCTGGCCGGCGAGCCAGTCGTGGTCGGTGACCGGGCCGCTGGTGGGGCCCTGGACGGTGCGGGGGTTGCCGGCGGTGCTGTCGCCTTGCATGCCCTGGTAGTAGTGGGTGGCGGTCTTGGTCTGCGGTTCCTGCGGCAGGTTGGGAGCGCCGGTGACGGAGGTGACGGAGGCGAATCCGCGGAACTGGTCCCAGGTGCGGTAGTCGGTGTTGATGCCTTCGGCGTCGTTGCGGTGCCAGGCGGCGGGGCCGTAGGTGTAGGTGGTGGTCTGGCCCAGCGATCCCCGGATGAAGTCGCGCGGGTCGAGGGTGACGGTCCTGACGGGGTAGCGCAGGAACCAGTCGTCCACGAGGGCGTGGGTGTTGGGCTCGTTCCACTTGACGTTGTAGCAGGCCAGGGTGTTGTTCTCCGGTGAGGCCGGCATGACGTTGGCCGTGCGGGAGCAGGACTGGCCGATGTACTCGACGCGGATGGCGCCGCCGGTCTCGGTGGTGATGGCGGAGATGCGGGGGCGGTGGAACTCCGAGCGTGCCGGGACGGTTCCGTCGACGCGGTTGCGCAGGAGGATGGCGTCGAAGGTGACCGGGGCGAGGGGGATGTCGGCCTGGCCGGCGCTGTGGCCGGTGCGCTGGATCGAGGCGAGCCAGGGGATGAGGGGCTTGACGGCGGAGGGGGTGCTGGGGTTGGTGCTGGTGTCGTGGGGGTCTTCGAGGGTGTGAGTCAGCTGGTAGGTGTCGACGGGGCGGTACTCGCCGTTGACGCGGACCTTGGTGGTGATGGCGGTGAGCCAGCGGGTGGTCCAGTAGCTGGGGCCCGGGACGGTGCAGGGGTCGGTGGCGGAGCACTGCTGGTCGAGGGGGACGTCGGGCCAGTTTCCGGCGTTCGCGGGGATGCGCTGGTCGGGCTGGCAGCCGCCCACGAGGCAGCGTTCGCCCGTGTCGAAGATGACCTGGGAGGCGGTGGGGTGGGTGCCGTTGGCGGCGAGCTGGTCGGACAGGAGCTGGCCGTAGGCGATGGAGCGCAGGGTGCCGGCGCGGGTGTAGGGGGTGTTCGTGCCGATGCCGTGGTTCTGGCCCGCGGCGAGCGCGTAGTGGTTGGTCTCGGGGGCGTAGGTGAAGGTGATGAGGTTGCCGTGGGGGTCGACGATGTGGTCGAGGTTCCAGCGCCAGGCCGCCTGGCACCAGGAGGCGTTGCCCTTGGCGGGGTCGTGGCAGGGGTCGCCGGGCTTGGGTGAGAAGACCGGGACGGTCCAGGCGGAGCGGGTTTCGGGGCCGGTGCTGGTGGGGGTGCCCTGGGCGGAGGGGAGGTGGTTGAGGCCGAAGTAGTAGACGGTGCCGGAGGTGTCGGTGACCTTGAGGTAGGAGCCGTTCCAGGTGCCGTTGTCGGCGCCGGTGAGGAACTGGACCGTGGTGCCGTCGTCGGACTGCAGGCGCCAGGTGCAGTTGGACAGTTCGTTGCGCGGGTCGGCCTTGTCGCAGGAGGCGTCGTCGGGGACGAGCTGGCCGGAGTGGCCGGCGAGGGAGAGGGTCAGGTTGGCGCCGGACCAGCACTGGTCGGCGGACTGGTCGATGCCGGCCTTCGAGCAGGGCTGGTAGGAGCGCTCGACGAACCCGGAGCCCAGGTCCCAGCCTTCTCCGATCCAGGAGGCCTGGGAGTTGGTCGCGGAGGTCCTGCCGTCGACGGACGCCGAGTCGTAGGACAGAGCGATCTGCGGGACGCTGCCGCCCAGGCTCGGGGGCATCTGGACGGGGTAGCTGTAGGTGAAGGAGCCGGAGGAACCGCCGGCGACCCAGCCCTGGCTGGGGCTGAGGCTGGTGGCGCTGTAGGTGCCGGCTTCGCCGCCGGGGGTTCCCTGCAGGGCGAGGACGGTCATCGGCGCAGTGGTGGCGGAGTCCTGCGAGGGGGCGCTGGAGGTCTTCGCGAACGGTGAGGAGGTGGTGCCGTGGGCGGCGGGCAGGTCGACGTCGGCGACGATCCTGTTGGTCTGCGGGTCGTAGTGCGAGGGCACGGGGGTACGGGTGCGGCACTGCTGGGCGCCCGGGCTGGTCAGCGCGCAGGCGGGCAGCTCTACGAGGGTCGCGCGGCTCGCCCAGTCGCCACCGTAGGCGGGGGCGAGTTGGACGGGGTCGAGACTGACACGCGCGGTGGTCGCGGGGTGCTGGTCGGCGAGGGAGAACGCGACGAGGGCGCCGCTGACACCTGCGGCCTTGACGGTGGCGGCGTCGGCGACCGTGACACTGACCTTCGGGCCGCTGTCTTCCTGGCCCGTGGTGGCGGTGCGCCGGCCGGGTGACGGGGTGGTGCCGTCGGCTATGGAGGAGACCCAGACGGGCAGGTCGCCGGCCTTCGCTGCGGGCGCTGCGGCCGACTCCCGAGGCGTGGTGGCGCTGCCGTCGGGGCGCGCGGTGCCCGCCTTGGCGGCGGGGGCCGGTGCGAGGTTGACCGTCGCCGTGCCGGCAGGGGCGGTTCGGCCGCTCTTGTCCTGCGCGGGCTCGGCCGGGGCGGCCTTCGCGGCGGGCTTCGGATCAGGGGCGTCCCTTCCGGTGACGGAGGTGGCGCCGGGCAGCGGGGTGTTCGGCGGCGACCAGACGCGCCGGTAGTCCGGGGCCGCGGCGAAGGCGGCTCCCCCGGCGGGCACCACCAGCGAGGCGACGACCGCCAGGGTGCTGAGCAGGGCGGTTCGCGAGCGTCGCAGCTTGGCGGCCCGGACGCGGGCCGATCCAGCACGGTGAGAGAACACCGTCACCCTCCGTTGGTGGCCGCGCCCGGGGACACGGCGAGTTGATCAAAGGCCAGCCGACCTTATGGGTCGTTTACAACCGGTGTCGAGGAGTCGACAAAGACCCGAGCAGTGTGATTCAAATCACTTTGATCATAAATAGTGTGAACTGGTGGCAAATCAGCCCACCTTCGTGGACAGATCATTGACGGAACATCGGAGACCGCGACACGTTGCGTCTGTCCTGTGCGCAGTGCCGATCACGGCCGTTTCCGCGCCAACTCTCCTCGTCGGGAAGGCTTCGCCGTGCCCTCGTCCCCCAGACCGCCCTCCACCCGGCGCCGGCCCCGTTCAGTGGCCCTTCGTCTGCCCGTGCTGGGACTCGGGCTTGTCCTGTGTGCCGGTCTTTCGGCACCCGTTGCGCTGGCCGAGCCCCAGTCCGGGCCCAAGAGCCTGGCCGAGGTGATGGCCGAGGCCGACGCGGTACACGCCACGATGCGCCCGCCCGCGACGGACGCCGAGAAGGCGATCACTCAGGCCAAGGCCACCGGCGTGGCGGTGCCGGTCGAATCACTGACCGACGACTACAGCGAGACCGTCGCCACCCCCGAGGGGCATCTGCGCAAGACGCAGCACGTGGAGCGCCAGCGGGTCAGGCAGAACGGCGTGTGGGCGCAGCTCGACGCCACCCTGGTCGCCGACCCTCAGGGCGGCTTCCGTCCGAAAGCCTCTGGTGCCGGCGTCCGCCTGTCGGCGGGCGGCTCCGGTGCGCTGGCGAGCCTCACCAGCGACGACGGGAAGCAGCTCACCCTCCACTCACCCTTTCCGCTGACCCAGGGGCACGTGGACGAGGACGGGGACGGCCTGCTCTACCCCGAGGTCGCCCCCGGCATCGACCTGAAGGCCACCGTCACCAAGTACGGCGGCCTCAGCACCGTCCTCGTCGTGAAGACCCCCGAGGCCGCCGCGAACCCGGCACTGCAGTCGGTCACTTTCCCTGTAACCACCACGGGTGTGAGCGTCACGTCGAACGCCGACTACAGCCTCACGGCCGCCGCCGAGGACGGCACCGTGCGCTGGCACGCCCCCGCCCCGCGCATGTGGGACAGCACCACCGCGCCCCCGGCCCCGGCCCCTCAGGCCGCCCCGGGAGCCCCGGCCGCGCTGACGGGCGCCACCTCCTCCACCGTGCCGGCCACCGGGACGGCCGCCGCAGCCGGCGACCTGGAGGGCCCGGCCACCAGCACCGTCGACGGACCGGGCAGCAGCGCCCGGGTGTCGGTCATGCCCACCAGCGCCGGCACCGCCGGCATCACTCTCAGCCCCGACCAGGACCTCCTCGCCCACGGCGAGGGGCCGTGGTTCATCGACCCGGGCTGGATCTACGACGACCGCACCGGCCACGGCTGGACCTGGACCCAGTCCGCCTACCCCAACACGAACAACTACCTGAAGACCGTCACGGTCCAGGAGCCGTACAACCGGCCCGGCGTCGGCCGGCAGGACTACCAGGCCGCGTACGGCCTCGAACGGTCCTTCTTCGAGATCTCGACCCAGGGGTTCGGCGGCGCCGTCATCAACTACGCCGTCATGACGATGTGGCAGGCCAAGTCCTCCAACTGGAACTGCACGACGAAGTACCCGCTCAATCTGTTCCTCGTGGACCGGGCGATCGGCTACGGCACGACGTGGAACAACTCCCCCCAGCACTACGGCGGACAGGTCGGGGAGACCGCCTGGGTCGGCGGATCCGGTAACCCCGACTGCCCCAACGGCATCGACTTCAAGTTCGACGTCACCTCCGCCTACCGCTCCTACGCGGGCTCCAACAACAACCTGACCTTCACCGTCGAGGGCAACGAGAGCGACAAGCTCGCCTTCAAGCGCCTCGACTACCGGCCGACCGTCGTCGTCGAGTACGACCGCACCCCCAACACCCCCACCGATCCGTACGCCTACCCCGTGCCGAGGACCATCTCGCCCGACAGACTGACCCACGGCTGTGACGGCAACGGCTGGGGCTGGCTCGGCGCGGGCATCGACCTGAGCGGGGTCTCCCTCAACGCCAGGGTCAGCAGCTCCGTCCAGCAGCAGCTGTACTCCTGGAGCCACCTCTGGGACTACATGGTCCCCGGCATCCCCGACGTCGCCTCCGGATACAGCAGCCTCGTCGCCAGCGGATCCTTCGCGGCTTTCCCGGTCTCCGCCGATGTCCTGAAGGACGGCCACGTCTACGGCTACAGCATCATGGCCAGCGACAAGCTCGTCGGCATGTCGGCCTCCACCCCGACCTGCCACTTCGGGGTCGACACGACCCCGCCCACCGTGCAGGTCCCCTCCCTCTACGAGCAGCTGTCCGACGAGGCGCTCAAGACGCAGTTCCCGCCCTCGGGCAACGGGCAGACGTCCAAGAAGCGCACCCACCAGACGGGCTTCATCCCCTACACGCCTCTCGACCCGAACCCCTCGGGCGGCCAGACCTCCGGCGCCGTCTGCGCCCGCTGGAGCCTGGACCCGCAGTTCGAAGGGGCGACCTGGCAGTGCGGCAGCGCCATGCCCAACGGAGGCCTGCCCATCTACCCCACCGCCTGGGGCACCAACATCGCCTACATCCAGGTCGCCGACAACGCGGGCAACATCTCCCCGGTCGCCCAGTACGCCTTCTACGTCCCCTGGAACCCCGACGGCCCGCAGCCGGTCTTCGGCGACGTCACCGGCGACGGCGCCGCCGACATCCTCACCGCCGACCAGGCCGGCAACCTGCGCACCTACAGCATCCCCGGCAACACCGTCGCCAAGAGCCCCACCGCGGCCCTGGCCGCCCTGCCCTCCGACACGCCCAACCGGCAGACCTGGGCCACCGACACCGTCCAGTACAGCCACCGCGGCGCACTCACCGGCGGCAAGCACGTCGACGACCTGTTCGTCCACGTCCAGGACGACCCCAACCTCTACGTCTACGGCAACCCCGGCAACAGCCGCTCCACCGGCCGCTACAACAGCAAGGTCCCGCTCACCCGGCCCGCCTGCGTCACACCCCCCAACGACTCCGCCTACTGCACCGGCTACGCCGACACCTGGTCACGCACCCAGCGCGTCGCCTCCCTGGGCGACCCCGCCCACACCGGCCTCGACATCAAACTCGAATTCCAGAACAAGACCGGCCTGGTCACCACGGAACTCAACGGCGACGGCACCGACGCCTCCCTGTGGTTCTTCCCCGCCACCCTGACCAACCAGCTCGGCCAGCCGGTCCGCCTGGCCGCGACCGGCTGGAAGGACACCGAACTCATCACCCCCGGCGACTGGGCCGACCAGAAGAGGCCCGGCCTGTGGGCCCGCGACCTGCGCCCGCCCACCGCCTCCGCCACCTCGGGCGACCTGACCGCCTACACCTTCACCCCCGCCACCCTCGATGTCGTCGACCCCGACTTCGGCGACCCCGTCCTCGACGAGGCCGGCCATGCCCTCGTCGTGCCGACCCTCACCGGCATCGCCGGCGCCACCACCATCGGCAGCGTTCCCGTCGACACCTGGCCCGTCCTCGGCTCCGACGGCGACCTCCTGGGCAACGGCGCACCCGCCCTGTGGGGCCGCAACGCCGTCACCGACGACATCCAGATCTGGTGGGGCCACCGCACCGGGGACGCCACGAACCCCGGCATCGGCTGGGACGTCGGCCCCGAGAACATCGCCAGCACCCGGGTCACCCCCGACTGGTACACCCTCGACCGCCAGAACACCCTGCACACCGACCCCACCGCACCGGTGATCGACAGCAACGCGAACAACGCCCTCATCCCCTCCGGCAGCCCCGCCTTCACCGCCGACCGCAACGCCACCGCCGACAGTGCCGTCCGCTTCGACGGCGGCAGCTACTACCGCAGCTCCCAGGCCCCCGGCATCGACACCCGCCGCAGCTACAGCGTCGCCGCCTGGGTCAAACCCCGCACCGCGGGCAGCCACGGCACCGTCGTGGCACTCAAGGGCAACGACCGCAGCCCCTTCTACCTCCAGAACTCCGCCGCGACCGGCACCTGGGCCTTCATCTCCCCCTACGAGGACCGCTACGACACCGGCACCTACTACACCGCCGGCGGCTCCCCCGGCGCCGTCGCCCAGGCCGGCCGGTGGACCCACCTGGTGGGCACCTACAACGCCGAAACCGCCACCATGACGCTCTACGTCAACGGACGCGCCGTCAACGCCGCCAAGAACCCCCACCCCTGGTACGGCGGCGGAATCCTCACCATCGGCGCCTCCAGCACCGTCTACCACGGCGACGACGACGGCTTCGACGGCGACATCGGCGACGTGCGCACCTACCCCTACGCCCTCACCGACCCCCAGATCAGCAACCTCGCCATCAGCAGCACCACCATCTCCGTCAACAGCGCCCTCGACGGCGGAAAGTGCCTCGACCTCCTCGGCGGCGGAACCGAGGTCGGCATCTGGGACTGCTGGAACGGCCCCAACCAGAAGTTCAGGTTCAACACCGACAACCACGCCCTGATCGTCCAGAACAAGTGCGTCACCGTCCACGACAACGACCAGCCCCAGGCACCCAACGGCACCCCCGTCGTCCTCACCGACTGCGACAACCTCAAAGGCGGCCAGAAATGGCTGCGCCAGGCCGACAACAGCCTCTACAACCCCCGCTCCGGCCGCTGCCTCGAACTTCCCGCGTGGAACACCACCAACGGCACCCGCCTGAACATCTGGGACTGCAACACCGGCGCCAACCAGCGCTGGACACTCAACCCCGCCACCTGACCACCCACCGAACACCCACCACAACCGGGCCCCCGCCGCACCACGGCGGGGGCCCTCGCAACACCACAGCGGGCCCCTCGCAACACCACGGCGGGGGCCCTCGCAGCACCACGGCGGGGCCCCTCGCAGCACCACCCTCGACAACACCGTCCAAACCCACCACGCCAACCCGGGCCACAACACCCACAACACCGACGCGCGACCACGTCACCGACGCACGGAACACCCGAACCGGCGCACGGAACACCCGACCGGACGACCGGCCCGGCGGCAACCGCGGCCGGCGGACCGTCACCAGGAACAACCGGAAGAAACGGAGCACAGGATGAGGCGCGTCAGCGTGTCCGCGGCGGCCTTCGCCGTCGCGGTGCCGCAGTTGCTGTGGGTGCCCACGGCCCAGGCCGAGGCGGCCCAGGCCGAGGCGGCAGAGGCCTCGGTGGTCCAGATCGTCGCGCACCAGGACGACGACCTGCTGTTCATGAACCCCGACGTGGCCACCAGCATCAGGGCCGGCCACAAGGTGACGACCGTCTACGTCACCGCGGGCGAGGGCGCGCCGCGCACGGGCACACCCGATCCGGACCGCGCCACGGCAGACTACGCCCGCGCACGGCAGGACGGCATCCGGGCGGCCTACGCCCGCATGGCCGGGGTGAGCGGCTGCGACAACTCCTGCTGGAGCACCGATTTCTACCAGCCGGTTCCCGGCGGCCCGTCCGTGCAGCGGTTCACCCTCGGGGCCCGCCCCTCGGTGCGGGTGGTCTTCCTCGGCCTGCCCGACTACGCCGACACCCGCCACCTCGGCGGCAACGCCCTGCACCGCCTCTGGAACGGCCGCGACGCCCCGAGTCCGGTCGAGGTCCCGACGCTGGACCCCGACCCGTCCGACGCCGTCCCCGCGCAGACGTACACCGGGGCGCGCCTCGTCGACACGCTGCGCGGTGTGCTCGCGGAGGCGGACGCGACCCTGGTGCGGGTCCAGGACCCGGCGCCGGACCCGCTGCTGTACGGCCTCGTCGCAGGTGAACACGACCACCCCGACCACACCAGCGCCGCGTGGTTCGCCGACGAGGCCGTCGCCGCCCACACCGCGGGTACGCCGCGCCTGGTCGCCGTCGAGCACTACCGCGACTACAACATCCAGAGCTCCCCGCACAACCTCTCCCACGCGCAGACCACCGACAAGAAGAGCGTCTTCGAGGCCTACGCCGCCCACGACGAGATGATCCCCCGGGACCCCGGGGGCGGCATCGGCGGCCCCTACCCCGGCTGGACGTCCCGGCAGTACCTGCGCAGCCAGCGCTCCGCCCAAGCCGTCACCGCCGACGGCTCCAAAGCCCTGCACGCCTTCGCGGTGCTGGGCGGCTCGCTCCACGAATGGGCCGAGAACGGCGCCAAGCAGTGGCAGGCCCCCACCCCGCACGGCCGGCCCACCGGGCCGCTGGCGGCCGGTGTCACGGTCGCCCGCAACGCGGACGGACGGCTGGAGGTGTTCGGACAGCGCGCCGACACCGGGGAGATCGTCTCCCGCTCGCAGACCCTCCAGGGCACCTGGACCTGGAACAGCCTGGGCAGCCCGAACACCATCTCCGGTCCCGACGCCAAACTCACCAACGACGCCCTGCAGGTGAGCACGCCCACCGTGGCGTCCAACGGCGACGGCCGGCTGCAGCTCTTCGTCCGCAACCGGGCCGGCGGCATCAGCACCACGTGGCAGACCTCCCCGAACGGGAGCTGGAGCGGCTGGGAACCCCTCGACCAAACCGGGATCCAGAGCGCACCGGCCGCCGTCACCACCCACGACGGCCGCATCGAGGTGTTCGCCGTCACCGTGCAGGACGCCCGGTCCCGCGTCCTCCACTGGTACCAGCCCGCCCCCAACACCCCGCTCAGGACCGACCCCGCCTTCCCCCACGTCTCCCCGGCCAGTGGCATCAGCGTGGGCACGGATGCCGACGGACGGCTCGAACTGTTCTACCGCCAGATCGCCTCGACCAGCCCGGTCACCGACCCCGGGGCCGGCTCCTACACCATGAACCTCTACCAGAGCGCCCCGGGCGGCCCGTGGGCCGGCGCCTCCGGCGCCGTCGGCGGCGGGCCGGACGAAGGCGGCAGCGGCGAGGCGGCCGTCGCAACACCGGGAACGGCCCTGCAGCAGCGCATGACGGCCGCCGTCCGCAACCGCGACGGCGGGGTCAGCTTCAGCAAACAGGGCACGACCGGGGCATTCGGAGGCTGGACCGACACCGGCGCACGCCCCATCGTCGGCGTACCGGCCGCAGCCGTCGACCGCGACGGCTGCACCGACCTCGTCGTCATCGGCACCGACGGCCGCCTCCACCACAACCGCCAGAAACCCGACGGAAACTTCGGCACCTGGACCCCCCTGCCCACCCCCTGAAACCACGACAACCGGCCGGTCCACCCACCACACACCAGCGGGGCCAACCGGCCCGCCCCGCTGCTCAGCGCGCCGAAGGCCCTGGCTGGGTCCCGATGGCCGGCAGGGTCCGGGCACGGCACGGCGCCAGCCCTGCGGCGCCCGCACCGGCTTCGACCAGCGGATACCCGACCGGCACCCGGCTCTCCGCCCGGCAGGGCGCTGCCCAGGTCCCCGACTGCCTGGCCGGGGACGCTCTCCGCCCACCGGCACCGGCTGCCGCAGGGGACCGAACCGTGGTGGCGGTGACCGGCCCGGCCGCGCTCGGCCGACGCTCCCGCGGGCCCGAAACCGCAGGTGGCGCTACGGCCACGCGAGCCACTTCCTCACCTCGCCGGCACCGGCAGCGGCAGCGGCAGCGGCACCCGAGAGTTCACCGTCCCGGACCATGAACCCGACACAGCGGCGGATCGCGCCCGCGCGGTGCGGGTCCGGGACGGCGAAGACCTTCATGCCGTCCCGGTAGGCGGTTCCCCCCACGATGACGTCGCCGCGCAGGGACATCGTGACCAGTCCGTCCCCGATGGGTCCGCTGATCGTCGCCGGCCGGTCGACCGCGACCCTCCAGCGCGGTCCGAGCCGTACCCGGGCCCACCGCAGATCCCGGCAGTCCGGATCGTCGTGGACGTTCACCCGGAGCAGAAACTCCCCGCGCGCAGAGCGAATCGGGTGGTCTTCACGCGGGTCATGGTCGCGGTCGCCGGTCCGGCCAGCACACTGCGGCGAGGCGATCCATTTGTCGGTGCGGGGCGGGGCGCCGTGGGTGGTGGTGCCGGTGACGGCGGTGATGATGAGCTCGTTGACGAGCATGGTGTGGAGTGCTCCGGTGGATCCGGCGCCGCGGGGGTGGCCGCCATGCTGCGGTCGTCGCCGAGGGTTTCGGCGGCGGTGGCCGGGCCGAGCGGGGTGAGGCCGACGATCTTCTCCGCGCCGGGGCCGCCCGGCACCACCTCGCCGCCGGGCTCCTTCGGCT
>NZ_JBHJRC010000200.1:0-15821 GCF_042261735.1 Kitasatospora sp. NPDC056327
ACGGTGAGGGTCTCACCCTCGGGGAGGGCCCGGACCGCGCGGGGTCGGGGGACGGGTCAGGCGTCGGCGGCGATCAGACTGGCCGGCCGCAGGTCGGTCCACTCCTTCTCGATGAGGTCCAGGCACTCGGCGCGGGGGGCGTCGGCGTGCCGGACGGTCCAGCCGGCGGGGACGTCCAGCCAGGCGGGCCAGAGCGAGTGCTGGTTCTCGTCGTTGACCAGCACGTGGTAGTTCTGGTCCTCGGCCTCGAACGGGTTGGTGCTCATGGGAGTTCGGTTCCTTTCGTGAGGGGTGGTGCGCGGTCCGGTCAGGACCGGCGGTCGGGGTGGAGGGCCCGGTCGACGACGGGGCCGACGGTCTCCAGGGCCTCCGGGGTCATCAGCCGGTCGTGGGTCAGGTCGAGGACGTGCTCGGTGAGCCGCCCCTCCAGGTAGGGCGGCCAGACCTTCGACGGCGCCTCGTCGGCACCGGTGCTCCGGGCCGCGGTGAAGAAGAGGACGTCGCAGCGGACCGGCGCGGTCCGGCTGCGGGCGAGCAGCCGCACGCAGTGCAGGTTGGTGTCCACCACGGCGTTCAGCAGTTCCTCGTCGAAGCCCGCGAGCACGCCCTGGCTGGCCCGGATCGCGGTGACCGCCTGCTCGCGGCTCACCGGTGCCCCGGCGAGGTCGGCGGGGGCGGCGGGAGCGGCGGGGGCGTCCGGGTCCGTCCCGCCGCCGGCGACGCCCAGCAGGAACGCGCTCTCCTCCTCGTGGAGCCGGTCCCGGAAGCGCGGGTCGTCGGCGAACGCCCAGTCCTCGCTCTCCGGCGGGTAGGCGTCCAGCAGCCCCAGGAAGGCGACCTCCTCGCCGCCCTCCTGGAGCAGCGCGGCCATGGCGTGCGCGACGGTGCCGCCGAAGGAGTAGCCGAGCAGGTGGTAGGGGCCGCTCGGCTGCACCTCGCGCAGCTCGGCGAGGTAGCGGGCGGCCAGTTCCCGCACGTCGGCGACATCGGGCAGTTCGCCGCGCAGACCGGGCGACTGGATCCCGTACACCGGCCGCTCGCGGTCCAGGTGGCGCAGCAGGCCCGCGTACTGCCAGGCGAAGCCGGAGGCCGGGTGGACGCAGAACAGCGGTGCCAGGCGCCCGCCGGTCCGCAGCGGCAGGACGGTGCGCAGCGCCTCGCGGCGGGAGTCGGTGCCGATCCGGGCGGCGGCGGCCGCCACCGTGGGCGCGGCCATCAGGGTGGCGACCTGGACGGGGACGTTCAGCTCCTCGCGGATCCGGCCGGCCAGCCGCATGGCCAGCAGCGAGTGCCCGCCGAGGTCGAAGAAGTTGTCGTCCACGCCGACCCGCGGGACGCCGAGGACCTCCGCGAACAGGCGGCACAGCAGGGCCTCCCGGGCGTCGGCGGCGGGGCGCGAGGAGGCCGGTGCGAGGTCGGGGGCGGGCAGCGCGGCCCGGTCGACCTTGCCGTTGACGGTGAGCGGCAGGGAGTCCAGGGCGACGAAGGCGGTGGGCACCATGTACTCGGGCAGGACGGCGGCGAGGGCGGCGCGCAGGCCCTCCGGGTCCCCGCCGACGGTGTAGGCCACCAGCCGGTCGCCGCCGGCCGGGGTGCGGCGCACGACGACCGCCGCCGCCGCGACCCCGTCGAGGTCGAGGAGCGCCGACTCGATCTCCCCCGGTTCGATCCGGTAGCCGCGGATCTTGACCTGCTGGTCGACCCGGCCGAGGTAGTCGACGACGCCGTCGGGGCGCAGCCGGACCTGGTCGCCGGTGCGGTACATCCGGGTGCCGGGGGCGCCGAAGGGGTCGGCGACGAAGCGTTCGGCGGTCTGCGCGAAGCGGTCGTGGTAGCCGCGGGCCAGTCCGGTGCCGGCCAGGTACAGCTCGCCGGGCACGCCGGGGGGCACCGGCCGCAGCGCGGTGTCCAGCACGTAGGCGCGGGTGTTCATGATCGGGCGTCCGACGGTGGCGGTGGGGCTGGAGCCGACGGCGGCGCCGAGGGCGTTGATGGTGTACTCGGTCGGTCCGTAGAGGTTGTAGCCGGTGGTGCCGGGGGTGCGCTCCAGGAGCCGCCAGAGGGACTCCGGCACCGCCTCGCCGCCGAGCAGGACGAGTGCGGGGCGGTGCCGGCCCTCGTCCAGCAGGCCCGCCTCGACGAGCTGCTGGCCGTAGGAGGGGGTGACGTTGACGACGTCGATCCGCTCACGGTCGTAGTGCTCCGTGAGCGCGGCCGGGTCCATCCGCAGCTGCTCGCCGATGACGTGCACCTCGTGGCCGTCGACCAGCCAGAAGAACTCCTCCCAGGACATGTCGAAGGCGAAGGAGACGGTGTGCGCGACCCGCATCCGCCGCCCCCCGGCGGCGGAGACGGCCGGGGCGAAGATCCGCTCGCGGTGGTTGACCAGCATGTTGGTCAGGCCCCGCTGGGGCACCACGACGCCCTTGGGGCGGCCGGTGGAGCCGGAGGTGTGGATGACGTACGCCGGGTGGTCGGGGTGGCGGGGCCGCAGCGGTTCGGCCGGGTCGAGGGCGTGGCCGGGCCGTTCGGCGAGCAGGGCGCGGGTGTCGGGGGCGTCCAGCGCCAGCCGGTCGGGGCCGGGGCCCGCGGGCAGCCGGCCGGCGCTCTCCCCGGCGGTGAGCACCAGGGCGGGCCGGACGTCGTCGATCATCGCGCCGAGCCGGTCGGCCGGGTGGTCGAGGTCGAGCGGCAGGTAGCCGGCGCCGGTCTTGAGGACGGCGAGCAGGGCGACCACGAAGTCGGCGGTGCGCGGCAGGGCGAGGGCGACGAACTGCTCGGCACCGACGCCGCGGGCGATCAGGAGGCGGGCCAGCCGGTTGGCGCGGCCGTCGAGTTCGGCGTAGCCGAGGCGTTCCCCGCCGAAGACGAGCGCGGTGGCGTCCGGGGTGCGGGCGGCCTGCGCGGCGAACAGTTCGATGACCGTGGTGTCCGGCACCGGATGGCCGGTGTCGTCGCCGAGGGAGAGCAGCCGGAGCCGCTCGTCGTCGCCGAGCGTGTCGAGCCGGCCGACGGGGGTGGCGGCGTGGCCGGGCAGGGCGCGGACCAGGGCGGCGAGCCGGTCGGCGACCTGCCGGGCCTCCTCGGCGGTGCGCAGGTCGGGGCGGTACGCGACGTCGAGTTCGAGGGCGCGTTCGGGGGTGACGGCCAGGGTGAGCGGGTAGTGGGTGCCGTCGACGCTGTGCGTCCAGCCGATGTTGTGGCGGGCGGTGGCCTCGGCGCGGGCCGAGTCGTCGAGCGGGGTGTTGCGGAAGACGTAGAGGGTGTCGAAGAGCTGTCCGATGCCGCCGGCATGCTGGATCCGGCCGAGGCCGAGGTGGTGGTGCGGGAGCAGGGCGGCGTGCTCCCGCTGGACCCGCACCAGGAGGTCGCGCAGCGGTTCCCGGGGACGGACGGTGATCCGGAAGGGCAGGGTGTTCATGAACATCCCGATCATCCGGTCGACGTCCGGGATCTCCGGCGGGCGGCCGGAGACGGTCGCCCCGAACACCACGTCGTCACGGCCGGTGAGTCCGGCCAGGGTGAGTGCCCAGGCGGTGCTGAGCACGGTGTTGAGGGTGACTCCGCAGGCGCGGGCGAAGGCGCGCAGCCGGTCGCTGTCGGTCTCGTCGAGGACGACCGGGCAGACCCGGGCGGTCACCGGTTCGCGGGTCGGATCGGCGGGGGCGACCAGGGTGCCCTGGTCGAGGCCGGCCAGGTGGTCGCGCCAGGCCGCGGCGGCGGCCCCGGTGTCGGTACCGGCGACCAGGCGCAGGAACTCGCGGTACGGGGTGACGGGCGGCAGCGCGGCGGGGTCGCCGCCGTGGCGGTAGAGGGTGAAGAGCTCCTCGAAGAAGAGCGACTCGGACCAGCCGTCGGTGAGGATGTGGTGCTGCGTCACGCAGAGCATCCAGCGCTCCGGGGCGAAGCGGATCAACGCGACGCGCAGCAGCGGCGGGGCGGCGAGGTCGAACCGGGTGGCGCTGTCGGCGAGCGAGAACTCCTGGAGCGCGGCGTCCTGTGCGGCGCGGTCGAGGTGCGAGAGGTCGATCTCCTGCCAGGGCAGTTCCCACTGCCCGGGGACGAGCTGGACCGGGCCGTCGAAGCCCTGGTGCCGGAAGCCGGCCCGCAGCTGGGGGTGGCGGCGCAGCAGGGCGTCGAAGGCGCGGCGCAGCGCGGCGGTGTCGACGGCGTGCAGCAGTTCGGTGAAGTTCTGCATCAGGTAGACGTCGAGGGCGCGGTCGTCGTAGACGGCGTGGAAGTACAGGCCCTCCTGGAGCGGGGAGAGCGGCAGGGCCTCCTCCAGACCGGGGCAGAGGTCGGCGGCGAGGGCCCGCTGGGCGTCGGTGAGCGGCAGCGGGTCGGGCAGCGGCGCGCTCTCCCGGGCCCGGCGGCCGGCACAGGCGGCGGCGAGGCGTTCGGGCGTGCGGTGTTCGAAGACCTCGCGCGGGGTGAGGACGAGGGAGTCCTTGCGGGCGCGGGTGACCAGCCGGATGGAGGCGATGCTGTCGCCGCCGAGGACGAAGAAGTCCTCGTCGGCGCCGCAGGTGCCGAGGCCGAGGACCTCCTCGAAGGCGCGGCAGAGCGCGGCCTCGTGCTCGTCGCGCGGCGGGCGGGCGCCGGGTGCGCCGCCGAGGGCGGGGGCGGGCAGCGCGGCGCGGTCGAGCTTGCCGTTGACGGTGAGCGGCAGCGCCTCCAGCCGGACGGCGGCGGCGGGCACCAGGTGGGCGGGGAGGGTGGCGGCGAGGGCGGCGCGGGTCTCCTCCGGCTCGGCGGGGCCGGTGGTGTAGGCGACCAGCCGGCGGATGCCGGGGGCGTCCTCGCGGACCACGACGGCGGCGCCGGTGACGCCGGGCAGGGCGGTGAGGGCGGCCTCGATCTCGCCGGGCTCGATCCGGTGGCCGTGGATCTTGACCTGTTCGTCGGCGCGGCCCAGGTAGTCGAGGCCGCCGTCGGGGCGCCGCCGGGCGAGGTCTCCGGTGCGGTACATCCGGCTGCCGGGCGGGCCGTACGGGTCGGCGGTGAAGCGTTCGGCGGTGAGGCCGGGCCGGCCGAGGTAGCCGCGGGCGAGACCGGGGCCGGCGAGGTGCAGCTCGCCGGGGACGCCGACCGGGGCGGGGCGCAGGGCGGCGTCCAGCACGTGGGCGGTGGTGTTGCCGATCGGCCCGCCCACGGAGGGGAGTTCGGTGTCGGCGAGGTCGGCGGCGAGAGCGTCGACGGTGTACTCGGTGGGGCCGTAGAGGTTGACGGCGCGGACGCCGGCGGCGGCGCGCACGGCGGCCCACTGGGCGGGCGGGACGGCCTCGCCGCCGAGCAGCAGCAGGGCGGGTCGGTGGCGGCCCTCGGCGAGCAGGCCCCAGTCCAGCAGTTGCTGGGCGTAGGTGGGGGTGAGGTCGAGGGCGTCGACGCGGTGGCGGTGGACGTAGTCGGTGACGAACTCGGCGTCGCGCCGTTCGGTCTCGTCGAGGATGTGCAGTTCGTGGCCGGCGATCAGCCAGAACAGCTGTTCCCAGGAGGTGTCGAAGCTGAAGGAGGCGGTGTGCAGGGCGCGCAGCGGGCGGCCCGCGGCGGCGGCCGCCGGGTCGAGCAGAGCGGCGCGGTGGTTGGCCAGGAGGTTGGCGAGGCCGCGGTGGGTGGTGACGACGCCCTTGGGGCGGCCGGTGGAGCCGGAGGTGTGGATGACGTACGCCGGGTGGTCCGGGTGGACGGCCGGCGGGGTGCGGCGGGGCGCGGGCGGGCCGGGGGCGTCGAGCAGGAGGCGGGCCGGGCCGCCGGGCGGCAGCAGTGCTTCGGCGGCGGTGGTGGTGACCAGCCGGACCGGCGCGGCGTCCTCGATCATGTACGCCAGCCGGTCGGCCGGGTGGTCGAGGTCGAGCGGCAGGTAGGCGGCGCCGGCCTTGAGGACGCCCAGGAGGGCGGTCACGGTGGCGGCGGAGCGGGGCACCGCGAGGGCGACCACGGACTCCGGCCCGACCCCCTCGGCGGCCAGCCGGTCGGCCAGCTCCTCGGCGCGGCGGTCGAGTTCGGCGAAGGTCAGACGGTCCTCGCCGGCCGTCACGGCGGGCGCGCCGGGGGTGGCGGCGGCCTGCGCGGCGAAGTGGTCGGCGACGGTGCCGGCGGGGACGGCGGCGGCGGGCCCGCGGGCGGCGTCGAGCAGGGCGAGGCGTTCGCCGGGCGTGGTGGTGGGCAGCAGTCCGACCGGGAGGTCCGGCTCGGCGGCGATCCGGTCGAGCAGGCCGGCCAGCCGTTCGCCGATCCGGGCGACCCGGTCCGGGGTCAGCGCGTCCGGCCGGTACTCCAGGTGCAGCACGGTGCGTTCGCCGAGTTCGACGGCGACGGTGAGCGGGTAGTGGGCGGCGTCGCGGGCGGTGACCCCGGTGACGGCGGCGCCGCCGGCCAGGGCGGGCCGGGCCGCGGGGTCGACCGGGTAGTTCTCCACGACCAGCAGGGTGTCGAATAGTTCGCCGCCGGGGCCCTGCTTCTGGATCTCGTGCAGGCCGAGGTGGTGGTGGGCGAGCAGGGCGTTCTGCTCGGACCGGAAGCGGCGGACCAGGTCCGCGACCGTCTCGCCGGGCCGGGTGTCCAGGCGCACGGGCACGGTGGTGATGAACAGGCCGACCATCGACTCGACGCCGGGCAGTTCCTCGGGGCGGCCGGAGACGGTGAGGCCGAAGACCGCGTCGGTGCGGCCGGTGAGGGAACCGAGCAGGAGGCCCCAGGCGCACTGGAGCAGGGTGCCGGGGGTGGTGCCGAGGCGGCGCGCGGCGGCGGTGAGCGCGGCGGTGCGGCCGGTGTCCAGCTCGACCCGGTGGGCGGCGGGGCGCACCGGTGCCCGGCCGGGCGCGTCCCCGGTGAGCAGGGTGGGGCCGTCGGCGCCGGCGAGCGCGGCGCGCCAGGCGGTGCGGGCGGCGTCCGCGTCCTGGGCCGCGAGCCAGGCCAGGTGGTCGCGGTAGGGGCGGACGGCGGGGAGCGCGGCGTCCGCGCCGTTCGCGTCGTAGAGGGCGAGCAGGTCGCGCACCAGCAGCGGCATCGACCAGCCGTCCACCAGGATGTGGTGGACGGTCACGACGAGCCGGTACGCGGTCCCGCCGGTCCGGGCGAGGACGAGCCGCAGCAGCGGTGGGCGGTGGAGTTCGAAGCGCTCGGCGAGGGCGGCGCGTTCGAGGGCCTCCAGCGCGGCGGGGACGTCGTCGGCGCCGCGCAGGTCGGCCTCGGGGACCGGCAGGGCGAGCGCGGCCGGGACGAACTGCACCGGGCGGGGCATGTTCTCGTGCCAGAAGCCGGCCCGCAGGTTGGCGTGGCGGCGCAGCAGCGCGTCGGCGGCGGCGCCCAGCCGGGCGGGGTCCACCGGCCCGTCGAGCGCGACCGTGACCTGGACGGTGTAGACGTCCTCGGCGTGCTCGTCGTAGCCGGAGAGGAAGAGCATGCCCTGCTGGAGCGGGGTGAGCGGGAGCATGTCCGCGAGACGGTCCTGGGTCACTGCTGGGCCTTCCACATCGATTCGAGCAGGTCGATCTGGGCCTGGTCGAGGTCGAGCAGGTCGAGATCGGAGGGGGTGTGTCCGCCGGTGCCCGGGCCCTGGGCCCAGGCGGCGAGGCCGTCCAGGGCGGTGGTCCAGGCCTCGGCGAGGGCGGTGACGGCGGCGGCGGGCAGCGCCTCGGCCGCCCGGATCCAACGGGCCGTCAGCCGGGGGCCGTCGGGGCCGGGGACGACCCGGACCAGCACCTCCAGCGGGTGCGAGAGAGGTGCGTCCGGTTCGGGGCCGGCGGCGAGCGCGGCCGCCTCGGGGGCGGGGCCCCAGTCGGCGTCCGGGGCGGCGGTGGAGCGTCCGAGGTAGTTCCAGAGGATCTCCGGGCCGCCGGCCGGGAAGAGCCGGGCGGTGGCCGGGTTGAGCCGGCGCAGCAGGCCGGCGCCGATGCCGCCCGCCGGAACGGCGCGCAGGGTCTCCTTGACGGCCTTGAGGGCGTCCCCGGCGTCGCGGGCCCCCGCCGTGGCGGCGGCCGGGTCGGCGGCGCCGAGGTCCAGCCGGACGGGGTGCAGGGCGGTGAGCCAGCCGACGGTGCGGGAGAGGTCGGCGCCCGGCAGCAGTTCCTGTTCGCGGCCGTGCGCCTCCAGGTCGACGGTGACCGACCGGTGTCCGGTGACGGTCGCGCAGGCCACCGCGAGGGCGGTGAGCAGCACGTCGTTGACGGTGCCCCGGACGGCGGCCGGGACGGCGTCGAGCAGCGGCGCGGTGCGGGCGGCGTCCAGGGTGACGGTCAGGTCCCGGGCGGTGGCGGCGGTGTCCCGGCCGGTGTCGGGCGGGAGGCTGCCGAGCGGGCGCCCGTCGGTGCGGGAGGCCGTGAGCCAGTGGGCGAGTTCGGCGGTCCGGCGGGGGCTGTGGGCCTCGGCCGCCAGGTGGGCGGTCCAGGTGCGCAGCGAGGTGGCCACCGGTTCCAGGAGCACGGGGCGGCCGGCGGCGCTCTGCTCCCAGGCGGCGCGCAGGTCGCCCAGCAGGATCTGCCAGGAGACCTCGTCGACCGCCAGGTGGTGGACGGCGAGCAGGAGCCGGCCGGGGCTGCCCGGCCCGGTGTCCAGGTGGACGGCGGAGAGCAGGCGGCCCTGCGCGGGGCGCAGCCGGCCGGTGGCGGCGTCGGACTCGGCGGCGACCAGGGCGTGCAGGGCGGGGCCGTCGAGCCCGGCCGCGTCGACGGTGCGCAGCAGGGCCGCGTCGTCCGGGGTTCCGGGCCGGTCGGCGGGCGCGGCTACGGCGGACGGCGTGCCGGTGGACGGGACGTGCGCGCTCCAGACGCCGGGTGCGGCGACGGTGAGCACCTGGCGCAGCCCGGGATGGGCGGCCAGTACGGCCCGGAGTGCGGCGAGCAGGTCGGCCCGCCGCGCCCCGGCGGGCAGCCGGACCAGCCGGGCCTGGGCGCAGCGGTCCACCGGGCCGCCCCGCTCGGCGAGCCAGTGGGCGATCGGCGGCAGCGGCAGGTCGCCGGTCCCGTCGTCCTGCGGGCCCGGGGCGGCGGTGTCCGGTCCGGGCACGGCCACGGCGGCGAGCGCGGCCGGGGTGGGGTGCTGGAACACCTGGCGGGCGGTGATCGTCAGGCCGGCCCGGCGGGCGAGCGAGACGAGCCGGATGGAGACGATGCTGTCGCCGCCGAGGGTGAAGAAGTTGCCGTCCGGTGGGACGCCGGGCAGGCCGATCGCCTCGGCCATCAGGGCGGCGAGCACGGTGGCGGGGGTGCCGCCCGGGGCCTGCGCCGCGGGGGCGGCCGGTGCCGGGGCCGGTTCGGGGGCGGGGGCGGGCAGCGCGCCGCGGTCGAGCTTGCCGTTGACGGACAGCGGCAGGGCCGGGAGGACCACCAGGTCGGCGGGCAGCATGTACTCCGGCAGCCGCCCGGCGGCGAAGCTCCGCACCTGCGCCGGGTCGGGCCGGGCGCCCGGCGCGGGGACGAGGTAGCCGGCCAGCCGCTGCCGGCCGGGGGTGTCCTCGCGGACCGCCGCGGCCGCGTGGGCGACCCCGGGGGCGGCCGAGAGCGCCGCCTCGATCTCGCCCAGCTCGATCCGCAGACCGCGCAGCTTGACCTGGCCGTCGGTGCGGCCGAGGTACTCCAGCAGGCCGTCCGCGCCGTGCCGGGCGAGGTCCCCGGTGCGGTACATCCGGGAGCCGGGCGGGCCGTACGGGTCGGCGGTGAAGCGTTCGGCGGTGAGGCCGGGCCGGCCGAGGTAGCCCCGGGCGAGCTGGACGCCCGCCAGGTACAGCTCCCCGGGCGCGCCGGGCGGCACCGGCCGCAGCCGCGCGTCCAGGAGCCGGAGCGCGGTGTTCCGGACCGGACGGCCGATCGGCACGCCGTCGCCGCCGGGCCGGCCCGGCCGGTACGTCTCGTAGGTGACGTCGACGGCGGCCTCGGTCGGGCCGTAGAGGTTCTCCAGGACGACCGGCCGACCGGCGGCGGACGCGGTGAACCGCTCGGCGAGCGCGACCGGCAGGGCCTCGCCGCTGCACACCACGAGCCGCAGGGCGGGGCAGTCGGCGATCCGCTCCTCGGCGAGGAAGGCGGCCAGCATGGACGGCACGAAGTGCAGCACGCTGACCCGGTGGCGGCGGATCAGTTCCGCCAGGTGCGCCGGGTCCCGGTGGGCGTCCGGCCCGGCGACGACCAGCGGCACGCCCTGGGCCGGCGGCCAGAACAGTTCCCAGACCGAGACGTCGAACCCGGCCGGGGTCTTGTGCAGGACACGGTCCTCCGGCGTCAGGTGGTAGGCGTCCTGCATCCAGAGCAGCCGGTTGACGATCGCACCGTGGCTGACCAGCACGCCCTTGGGCAGCCCGGTGGAGCCCGAGGTGAAGATCACGTAGGCCGGGTGCGCGGGGCGCAGCGGGCGCAGCCGGTCGGCGTCGGTGACCGGTCCGGCGGGGAGCGCGGCCAGTTCGGCGCGGGTCCCCGGCGCGTCCAGCAGAACGGCCCCGGTGCCGGTGCCGGTGCCGGCGGGCAGCCGGGCGGCCCCGGCGGTGTCGGTGAGCACCAGGACCGGGCGGGCGGCGGTCACCAGGTGGGCGATCCGCTCGGCCGGGTGGTCGAGGTCGAGCGGCAGGTAGGCGCCGCCCGCCCGGACCACCGCGTGCACCGCGACCAGCAGGTCCGCCGAGCGCGGCAGGGCCACGGCGACCACCGCCTCGGGGCCGACGCCCCGGCCGATCAGCAGCCGGGCGAGCCGGTCCACCCGGTCCTCGAAGGCCGGGCGCTCCAGCACGCCGTCCTCCAGCAGCAGGGCGGGGCCCGCCGCCCGGGCGGCGCCCTCGGCGACCAGGTCGGCCAGGGTGCGGCCGTCGGCCGGGCACTCCGTGGGGTCGGCGCCGTGCAGGGCGAGCCCGCGTTCGGCGGGGGTCAGCAGGTCGAGTTCGTCGATCGGGCGCCCGGGGTCGGTGACGGCCGCGCCGATCAGGCGGACCAGCCGGTCCGCGAGGGCACGGGCGGTGGCCGGCTCGAACCGGTCGCGGGCGTAGCGGACACCGCCGAGCACCCGGCCGCCGCCGTCCGGGGCCGCGCCGAAGGCGAACTCCAGGTCGAACTTGGCGCCGCCGGCGTCCACCAGCAGTTCCTCGGCGGGCAGGCCGAACAGCCGGTCCGGGGCGGGCGGGGCCGAGTGGAAGGTCACCATGGTCTGGAACAGCGGGTGCCGGGCCGCCGAGCGGGCGGGCGCCGCCGCTTCCACCACGCGCGGGAACGGTGTGTCCGCCCGGTCGAAGGCGGCGAGGTCCACCGCCCGCACCCGGTCCAGGAGTTCGGCGAAGCCCGGCCGGCCGGAGAGGTCCGCGCGCAGCACCAGGGTGTTCAGGAAGTACCCGACCAGGCCGTCCAGGGAGGGCTCGGAGCGCCCGGAGACCGGGGTGCCGAGCGGGATGTCCTCGCCCGCGCCGTGCCGGTGGAGCAGCGCGGCGACGGCGGCGTGGACCGCCATGAACGGGGTCGCGCCGTGGGCCCGGGCGAGGGCCGCGAGGGCGGCGGCGGTCGGCGCGGGCAGCTCGAACGTCTCGACGGCGCCCCGGTGGGCGGGCGCGGGCGGCCGGGGGCGGTCGGCGGGCAGGGCGATCTCCTCCGGCAGCCCGGCCAGCGCGGTGCGCCAGTACCCGGCGCCGCTGTCCCGGTCCTCGTCGGCCGGCTGCTCGTCCGACGCTGCGAGAGCCGCCTCGTGCAGGGCGAAGTCCGCGTACTGCAGCGGAAGTTCGGCGAACTCCGGGGCGCCGCCGGCCTGCCTCGCCGCGTAGGCGTGCGCCAGATCGGCGAGCAGCGGGCCGGTGGAGGCCTCGTCGCCCGCGATGTGGTGCAGGGCGAGCACCAGGACGTGCTCCTCCCCCGTCGCCCCGCCGGTGCGCAGCAGGGCCGCGCGCAGCGGCGGCTCGGCCGCCAGGTCGAAGGCGGGGGCGACCACCTCGCGGACCGCCGCGGCCGGGTCGGCGCCGGCCGGGAGGTCGGCGACGGTGAACGGGACGGCCGCCGCGGCGGCGTCCAGCACCCGCTGGAAGGGCTCGCCGTCGTGCTCGCCGTAGACGGTCCGCAGGATCTCGTGCCGGGTCACGACGTCGGCGAGCGCGGCCCGGAGCGCGTCCGGGTCCGGGCGGCCCGCCAGGCGCACGGCCAGCGGGATGTGGTAGGCCGCGCCGGAGTCCCGGACCTGGTGCTCCAGCCACATCGTCCGCTGGGCGGCCGAGAGCGGCAGCCGGACGGGCCGCTCGGCCGTCCTGGCCGCCGGCGGGCGCCGGGAGCCGGAGCGGTCGGCCAGCCGGGCGGCGAGGCCCGCGACGGTCGGCGCCTCGAAGACGTCCCGCACAGCGGCGTCCACCCCGAGCAGGGCGCGGATCCGCCCGGCCAGGCGGGTGGCGAGCAGCGAGTGCCCGCCGAGCTCGAAGAAGTCCTGGTCGGTGCCGACCGCGTCGAGGCCGAGCAGCTCGGCCCAGACGCCGCACAGGAGTTCCTCGCGGGCGTCACGGGGCGGCCGGCCGGTGGCGCCGGACGACGGGCCCGGTGCGGGCAGGGCGTCCCGGTCGAGCTTGCCGTTGACCGTCGTGGGCAGGGTGTCCAGCACCACCACGGCGGCGGGGACCAGATAGGCGGGCAGCCGCTCGGCGAGCGCCCGGCGCAGCTGCGCCGGGTCGGCCGTGCCGGTGGCGTAGGCGACCAGGCGGCGCACGCCGGGGGTGTCCTCGCGGACGGCGGCGACGGCTGCGCCGACGCCGTCTAGGGCCGTCAGCGCGGCCTCGACCTCGCCGAGTTCGATCCGGTAGCCGCGCAGCTTGACCTGGCCGTCGGTGCGGCCGAGGTACTCCAGCAGGCCGTCCGGACGCCGCCGGGCGAGGTCTCCGGTGCGGTACATCCGGGAGCCGGGCGGGCCGTACGGGTCGGCGGTGAACCGCTCCGCCGTCAGGGAGGGGCGGTTGAGGTAGCCGCGGGCGAGGTGCGCGCCGGCGAGGTAGAGCTCCCCGGGGACGCCGGGCGGCACCGGTCGCAGCCCCGCGTCCAGGACGTGCGCCCGGGTGTTGTCCAGCGGGCGGCCCACGACGGGCGCCGGGGCGTCGGACACCCGGGCGACCAGGGCGTCGACGGTGGCCTCGGTCGGGCCGTAGTAGTTGACGGTCTCCACCTCCGGGTGGGCGGCCAGGGTGCGCCAGAGCGCGGGCGGCACGGCCTCGCCGCCGAGCAGCAGCAGCGCGGGGCGGGCGGTGGGCTCCAGCAGCCCGCACTCCACGAGCTGCTGGGCGTAGGAGGGGGTGACGTCCAGGGCGTCCACCCCGTGCGCCGCGCAGTAGGCCACCACCGCCTCGGCGTCCCGGCGGGCGGTCTCGTCCAGCACGTGCAGCTCGTGGCCGGCGACCAGCCAGAGCAGCTGCTCCCAGGAGGAGTCGAAGGCGAAGGACGCGGTGTGCAGGGCGCGCACCCGGCGGCCGAGGCGGGCCGCCACCGGGCGGTACAGCTCCCGGTCGTGGTCGTGGTAGAGGTTGGCGAGGCCGCCGTGGTCCAGCACGACGCCCTTGGGACGGCCGGTGGAGCCGGAGGTGTGGATCAGGTAGGCGGCGTGGCGCGGGTCGGTGGGGACGCGCAGCGGTGCGGCGTCCGCGGGCGGGGCGGCGAGGGCCGCCAGCACGGCGGGGTCGTCGAGCACCAGCAGCTCGGGGCCCGTGGACGCTCCTGCTGTGGACGGGGGCGCGGGCAGCCGGGCGGCGGCGGCCCGGGTGGTGAGCACACAGCTCGGGGCCGCGTCCGCGAGCAGGAAGGCCAGCCGCTCGGCGGGGTGGTCCAGATCGAGCGGCAGGAAGGCCGCCCCGGCCTTGAGGACGGCGAGGGTCGCCACCACCGCCTCGGCGGACCGCGGCAGGGCCAGCGCGACGATCCGGTCCGGGCCGACGCCCCGGCCCGCCAGCAGGCGCGCCAGCCGGTCGGCGCGGGAGGCCAGTTCGGCGAAGGTCAGCCGTTCCTCCCCGGCCACCAGGGCGGTCCGGCCGGGGGTGCGGGCCACCCGGGCGTCGAACACCTCGACCACCGAGCCGGCCGGGAGCGCCCGGTCCGTGGCGTTGGCGCCGGCGAGGTCCGCCAGCTCGTCGGCGTCGAGCAGGTCGACGGCGCCGATCCGCAGCGACGGCTCGGCGGTCACCCTGTCCAGCAGCCGGACCAGCCGGCCGGCCAGCGCCTCGATGCTCACGCGGTCGAACAGCGCCGCCGCGTAGCGGATGCCGCCCACGAGGTCCCCGCCGCCCGGCACCCGGCGCAGCACGACGTCCAGGTCGAACTTGGCGACCCCGGGGTCGACCGGGAGCTCCTCGGTGTCCAGCCCGAACAGCCCGGTGGTGTCCGGCGGGTCGGCCTCGTAGGCCACCATGGTCTGGAACAGCGGGTGGCGGGTGGCCGAGCGCACGGGGTTGACGGCCTCGACGACCCGGTCGAAGGACGGCTCGGCGTGCTCCAGCGCCGTCAGGTCGGTGTCCCTGACCCGGGCGAGGAGTTCGGCGAAGGTCGGGTCGCCGGACAGGTCGGCGCGCAGCACCAGGGTGTTGACGAAGAAGCCGACCAGCCCGTCGAGGGCCCGCTCGCCGCCGCGCCCCGCGACCGGCGTGCCGAGCGGGATGTCGTCCCCGGCGCCCAGCCGGTGCAGCAGCGCCGCCACCGCGGCGTGGACCAGCATGAACACGCTGGCGTCGTGGTCACGGGCCACCTCGGCCATGCGGTGCGCGACCGCCACGGGGACCCGGAACGCCACCTCGCCGCCCCGGGTGTCGGCCGCCGCCGGGCGGGGGCGGTCGGTCGGCAGGGGGATCTCCTCCGGCAGTCCGGCCAGCGCGGTGCGCCAGTGCGCCAGCGCCGCGTCCTGCGGAAGAGCCGCCTGGTGGATCGCGAAGTCGGCGTACTGGAGCGGAAGTTCGGCGAACTCCGGGGCACGGCCGGCCAGCCGGGCCGCGTAGGCGTGCTGCAGGTCCGCCAGCAGCGGCGCGACGGACCACTCGTCGCCGGCGATGTGGTGCGCGAGCAGCAGCAGGACCTGCCGGCCGGGCGCGCGCAGCAGGGTGACCCGCAGCGGCGCCTCCCCCGCGAGGTCGAAGCGGTGACCGGCGGCGGCGACGGCCTCGGCGTCCTGCCGCTCCGCCGGGACGTCCCGCACCAGGACGGGAACGACGGCCTCCTCGGCGGTGAGGACGTGCTGGCGGGGCTCGCCGCCGACGGCCGGGAAGACGGTGCGCAGGCTCTCGTGCCGGGCGACGACGTCGGCCACGGCCGCCGTCAGGGCCCCGGCGTCCAGCTCCCCGTGGATCCGGATCGCCAGGGGCAGGTTGTAGGCCGCGCTCGGGCCCTCCAGCTGGTCCAGGAACCAGAGGCTGCGCTGGTTGCTGGAGAGCGGCAGCGGGTCGGGGCGCTCGGCGCGGGCGAGGACGGGGCGGGCCGCGGCGGCGGCGCGCCCGGCGAGGCGGGCGGCCAGGCCGGCCACCGTGGGCGCCTCGAAGACGTCCCGGACGGTGGTCTCCACGCCCAGGGCGGCACGGATCCGCCCGGCCACCCGGGCGGCGAGCAGGGAGTGGCCACCGAGGGCGAAGAAGCCGTCGTCGGCGGTGATGCTCCCGGTGCCCAGGACGTCGGCGAAGACGGCGGCCAGCGCCGTCTCGACCTGGCCCTCGGGAGCACGGCCCTCCCGGTCGGCGGACAGCTCCGGCGCGGGCAGCGCCCGGCGGTCGATCTTGCCGTTCGCCGTCAGCGGGAACGCCTCCAGCGCCATCACCACGGCGGGCACCATGTACGCCGGCAGCACACCCGCCGCACCCTCCCGGGCCGCCTCCGGCTCCGCCGTGCCCGTGACGTAACCGACCAGCT
>NZ_JBHJRC010000201.1:0-15774 GCF_042261735.1 Kitasatospora sp. NPDC056327
GAGACAGGTGCGGAGCGGTCCGCACCGGGCCCGCCGTCGTGCCGGGCGCCTTCTAGGCTGGACGGGAGACGGCGCGGGACGGCCGGGAGCAGTGGAGGAAGAGATGGCGCAGGAGAAGCCGGCGAAGCGGCCGGACGGTGCGGCCGACGGGCCGGCGCGGGCGGCGAAGGCGAGGCTGGTCTTCGGCGACCCGCTGGACCAGCAGTCCCGGGACGACACCGACAGCGGCTGGGGCGACCGCCCCGGGGCGGGGGAGGGAACCGGGCGCGGGCTGGAGTGGTACCTGAGCCAGCGCCCGCCGCACCACGGCGACTGACCCGGGCGGACCGGACGCCTCCGGGCCCGCGCCGACCCGCGCGGACCTGCTTGGGGCCTCAGCCCGCCCTGGTGACCAGGGCGTCGCGGATCTCGGTGAGCAACTGCACCTCCTTGACCTCGGCCTCCGCCTGCACCTCGGCCAGGGTCTTGCGCTTGGCGGTGAACCTGGTCATCGGCAGGATCAGGCAGAAGTAGACGACGGCGGCGGTGATCAGGAACTGCAGGGCCGCGCTCAGGACGCTGCCCCAGAGGATGAGGATGCCGGAGGTGACCTCCCCGGTGGCGGACACCTCGCAGGGGCCCTTGATGCAGGAGCTGTAGGCCGCGAGGTCCTTGGCCCCGAAAGCGCCGACGATCGGGTTGATCACGCCCTTGACGAAGGCGTTGACGATGTTGGTGAATGCCGCGCCGATGACCACGGCGACGGCCAGCTCGACGACGTTTCCGCGCAGCAGGAATTCCTTGAAGCCTTTCATGCCGCGTGAACGACGGTGTCGTCCGCCGGTCACGGGTGATTTTCTCCCCCCTCCGGCGGACAACCCGTTCGGCCCACCGTCGCCGCCGTTCCCGGTGCGGCCGTTCCCGGTCCGGGCGGACCCGTCCAGGACGGGCCGAGGGCGAACGCGGCCGCCGCGCACAGCACCACGAGCGGGGCCGGCACCGGCACCCGGTGGCGCAGCGCCCGCAGCAGCCGGCAGCGCGGCCCGGCCCGGCCGCGGATCGGCGGGAACGACGGCACGGGCCGCCTGGGCGGGACGGCCGGAGCGGGCGGCGGGACGCGCGGCGGCCGGAGGCCCGGCCGGGAGGGCACGCTCGGCGGCGCGGACGGGCACGGTGCCGCGCAGGGGGGCACCGACGCGCCGGGGGACGGCGGTCCGGACGCGCACGCGCAGAGCGGGGCGGGCGGGAACGGCGGGGTGGACGGGAACGGCGACGGGGCGGGCGAACCGGTGCGCACGGGCACCTCCAGGGTCGGCTCGGGACTTTCCGGTGGCCCACACTCTGGGCGGCCCGGAATCCCGCCGGAAGCCCCTTTCCGCAGCCTGTGGAAAACCCGGGCCTGTGGACGGAGAAGCTCACCCGCAGGGGTGAGAAGTCACCGGGCGCGTTTCCCGGCGGGCATGCGAAGGGGCCCGCCGCGCCCGCGTGCAGCGGGAGCGACGGGCCCTCCGGAAACCTGGTGCCGGGGCCCGGCCGAAGGTCAGCCGGCCGCCGGAGCGGGGCTCGCGGCGGGGGTCGAGGAGCTCGACGAACCCGACGAGGACGACGAACCCGACGAGGTCGAGGACGACGAACCCGAGGACGGGGTCGAGGACGACCCGCTCACCGAGCTGCTGGAGGAGGAGCGGCTGTCGGTCCGGTAGAAACCGGAGCCCTTGAAGACCACGCCCACCGCGGAGAAGATCTTGCGGAGCCGCCCCTGGCAGTCGGGGCACGTGGTCAGCGGCTCGTCGGTGAACTTCTGCACCGCCTCCAGGCCGTTGCCGCACTCGGTGCACTGGTACTGGTACGTGGGCACTTGTCTTCCTCCTGGCACTCTCGCCTGATGAGTGCTAACGATGGTCAATGATGCGGCATTCCGGTGGATCAGTCCAGCGACTCGAATGTGAGATGAGTCCGCCCGGGGTCCGGACCGGCCGCCGCGCTCAGCCCTCGGCCGCGACCGCCGGCCGGGCCGGCGCACCCCGCTCCGCGGCGCCCGCCGCCGCCGCGCGCGTCCCGGGCGGGACCAGCAGCCCCCGCAGCGCGATCAGCGCGGCCAGCCCGAGCCCGGCGCCGGCCACCGGCACCAGGAACCCGGTCGACGCCCCGTACGAGTCGACCAGCCGCCCGGCCGCGGTCGCACCGGTCGCCAGGCCCAGGCCGATGGCGCCGGTCAGCCAGGTGAAGGCCTCGGTCTTCGCGCCGTCCTCGACCAGCGTCTCGACCAGTGTGTAGCCGCTGATCAGGGTGGGGGCGATGGCCAGGCCGCAGACCAGGCCGGCGGCCGAGAGCGCGACCAGGCCCGGCATCGCCCACAGGGTCGAGCAGCCCAGCACCAGCAGGCCGTAGCTGATGATCATCCGCTGCTGGACGGAGCGCCGCCAGGTGACCGCGCCGTACAGCACGCCGGCCAGCATCGAGCCGCCCGCGAAGATCCCGTACACGGTGCCGGCGGCACCGTGCTGCCCGGCGGCGTCGGCGAAGGCGTTCACCGAGACCTGCACGGAGCCGAAGACGGTGCCCACGCCGAGGAAGGCGCCGGCCAGCAGCCGGACGCCGGGCGAGGCGAGCGCGGAGGCCTGCCGGACGCCGGGCGCGCGCTCGACCCGGGCGGGCGCGCTGCGCCGCCGGGCGGCGAAGGCCAGGCCGCCGACGAGGGTCAGCGCCGCCTCGGCGGCGAGTCCGGCCGCGGGGTTCACCGAGGTGGCGACGGCGGTGGCCAGGATGGGGCCGATCACGAAGGTGAACTCGTCGGTCACGGACTCGAAGGCGAAGGCGGTGCCGATCCCGGCGGCCGGGGCGGCGGTCGCGCCCCCGGCGGAGAAGGTGGCGATCCAGCGGGCCCGGACCATGGCGCCGATCTGCGGGACGCTCGCGCCCGCCGGGGCGGCGGCCAGGAAGAGGCTCCAGGCCGGTGCGTGCCCGAGCGCGAGCGCGATCAGGGTGCCGACCGAGACGGCGTGCACCAGCACGGTCGGTACGAGTACGGCGGCCTGGCCGTACCGGTCGGCGAGCCGCCCGGTCTGCGGGCCGACCAGTGCCTGGGCGACCGCGGCGACCGCGGCGACGGTGCTGGCGGTGCCGTACGAGCCGTGGGTGTCCTTGACGAGCAGGAGGATGCCCATGCCGAGCATCGCGTAGGGGAGCCGCGCGACGAACGCGGGGGCCAGGAAGGTCCAGGCGCCGGGCGTGCGGAGCAGCGCGGCGTAGCCGGCCCGGGCGGGCGCGGCGGTTTCGGCGGGCGCGGCGGCCCCGGCGGGCTCCCCGGAACCGGTGGACCCTCCGGAGCCGGCGGGGCCCGGGGTGCCGGCGTCCCCGGCGTTCGCGGTGGTACCGGCGGTGCCGGTGTGCAGGGCGGCGTCCTCGACGCTCTCGACCGTTCGGCGGGCCGTCACGGTCGGTCCTTCCTGCTGCCTGGTAGCGCGGCAGGGCACGGAAGGGCCCCGACGGCGCCGAGAGTCGTCCTCTCGCGCGTCGACCGGGGTAGATACCGGGCCGGGCCGGCGGGGGGCCGGGGCCGGACCGCGGCCGCCGAGCGGTCGCGCCAACTCTGCATCAGGCAGATGCTCTGGGTTGGTGGGTCAGCGATTGCGTATACGCGCGTAGAAGCGCGCTCCTCACGACCATACCGGACGGACCCCGGGGTGTCCCGTGAAGTCCGGGTGAACACCCGGCGGGGCGTCCGGGGCGTCCGGGGCGTCCGGGGCCCTCGGGCGTCCGGGGTGTCCGCCCCGCGCCCGGCCGGTCCGCGCACCGGCGCGGCCGCGCGGCCGCGCGCCTCCCGGGAAGGCGCCGCACCGGCGCGGCCCCGGTCCCGGCCCCGGCTCGGCACCGCGCCCGTTCAGCCCCCGCGCCCGTTCAGCCAGTCGGCCAGCTTGCCGCCCTTGTCCACGGCCCGGAGCCGGCGCTCGGCCGCCTCGCCCACCTCGTCGGTGGTGACCACCAGCAGCTCGTCCCCGCCGCGCAGCACGGTCGTCTTGTCGGGGACGAAGCTGCTCCCCTCGCGGACCACCAGGGTCACCGCCGCGCCGGCCGGCAGCCGCAGCTCGCCGACCTCCACGCCGGACATCCTGGAGCCGGGCGCGAGCGCGACCGACAGCAGGTGGCCGTGCAGCTTCTCCAGCGGCGCGGACTCGATGTCGAGGTCCTGGCCCATCGAGCCCTCGCCGATCCGCAGGCGCTTGGCGACCCAGGGCAGCGTCGGGCCCTGGAGCAGGGTGAAGACCACGACCAGGATGAAGACGATGTTGAAGACGTCCTGGGCCCGCGGCGCGCCGGCCACCATCGGGATGGTCGCCAGCACGATGGGCACCGCGCCGCGCAGTCCGGCCCAGCTGAGCAGGGCCTGCTCGCGGACCGGCAGCCGGAACGGGGTGAGCGTCAGCACCACCGAGAGCGGCCGGGCGAGGAAGACCAGGACCGCGCCGATCACCAGGGCGGGCACCACCGCGTCACCCATCGACTCCGGGGTGCAGAGCAGGCCGAGCAGCACGAACATGCCGATCTGCCCGATCCAGGCCAGGCCGTCGGCGAAGCCGCGGACGGCGGGGCCGTGCGGCAGCTTGGCGTTGCCGAGGATCACCGCGCTGACGTAGACGGCGAGGAAGCCGGAGCCGTGCAGCAGCGCGCCGCCGGCGTAGGCGAGCACGGTGAGCGCCATGACGGCGATCGGGTAGAGGCCGGAGGACGGCAGTGCGACGTGCTTGACGCCGTACGCGCCGAGCTTGCCGACCGCGAGGCCGACGAGCAGGCCGACGGCGAGCTCGGCGGCGATCGTGCCCAGCAGCACGTACCAGGAGTCGTGCGCGCCGACCGTGGCGAAGGCCACGACCAGGATGACCACCGGCGCGTCGTTGAAGCCGGACTCGGCCTCCAGCAGGCCGGTGAGCCGGCGGGGCAGCGGCACCGTCCGCAGCACCGAGAAGACGGCCGCGGCGTCCGTGGAGGAGACGATCGCGCCGAGCAGCAGCGACGTCCGCCAGTCCAGGCCGACCAGCCAGTGCGCGCCCGCCGCGGTGACCGCGACGCTGATCCCGACGCCCGCGGTGGCCAGCACCGTGGCGGCCGGCATCACGGGTCTGGCCTCGCGCCAGTTGGTCTTGAGACCGCCCTCGGCCAGGATCACCACCAGGGCGGCGTACCCGAGCACCTGGGTGAGCTCGGCGTTGTTGAAGGAGATGCCGAGCCCGTTCTGACCGAGCGCCACGCCGATGCCGAGATAGATCAGCAGGCTGGGCAGCCCCGATTTCGTCGAGACGCGCACGGCGACCACCGCGACCAGCAGGATCACGGAGAACTCAAGGAGCAGCTGGTTCAGGTGGTCGACATTCACGCAGGGGCACCTCGGGCGTGGCAGGGGGCGGACGGGGTACCGGCTGGGGTGACGGCGGGTGAGAACCGATTACTCCCCTTGCGGATCGTTACTCAGTCTAACATTTTGCCATATCTTTAAGGTCCTTCGTCGCATCCGCCGTCACCTCGCACTTCCGGCCCCTCCGATCCCACCGTGAGCGTCCCCCGTGCACGGCCGCCAGCCGGGGCGGCCTAATGTGGTGCCCTGTCACGGCCCCGTGCTCTTGACATGTCCGCCCGCCCCCCAGTGAGGACCGCAAGGACCCAGATGCCCCGCTCGAAGAAGTTCCGGCGCGCCCGTCTGATCGTGATCGTGCTGGTCGTGCTGCTGGTGGCCGGCGCCGGCTACGGCGGTTACCGGGGGGTGGAGGCGGTCCGCGCCTCCTTCCCGGAGGTCGACGGCAGCGTCAAGGTGGCGGGCCTGAGCGCGCCGGTCGACGTCAAGCGCGATGCCAACGGCATTCCCCAGATCTACGGCGACACCTCCGAGGACCTCTTCCGGGCCCAGGGCTACGTCCAGGCCCAGGACCGCTTCTGGGAGATGGACGTCCGGCGGCACATCACCGCGGGCCGGCTCTCCGAGATGTTCGGCGACGGCCAGGTCGAGACCGACTCCTTCATCCGCACCATGGGCTGGCGCCAGGTCGCGCAGAAGGAGTTCGACACCGTCCTGAGCGCGGACACCAAGAAGAACCTCCAGGCGTACGCGGACGGCGTCAACGCCTGGCTCGCCGAGCACCCGGGCGGCTCCGCCGCCTCCCTGGAGTACGGCGTGCTGGGCGTCGTCAACGGCGACTACAAGCCGGAGCAGTGGAACCCGGTGGACTCGGTGGCCTGGCTCAAGGCGATGGCCTGGGACCTCTCCGGGAACCTCCAGGAGGAGATCGACCGCTCGCTGCTCGCCCAGGACTTCAGCCCGGAGAAGATCGCCGAGCTGTACCCGGACTACCCGTACGCCCGCAACGGCACGATCGTGAAGACCGGCACCGTCAACGGCACCGCCTACAGGCCGGCCGACGGCTCCGCCCCGGCGGGCACCGGCACCGCGGCCGGCGGCGCGCAGGGCGCCGCGGCCACCAAGGCGCTGCTCAAGGGCGTCACCGACCGGGTCGACGCGCTGCCCGAGCTGCTCGGCCGCAACGGCCAGGGCATCGGCTCCAACTCCTGGGTCGTCGCCGGCAGCCACACCACCACCGGCAAGCCGCTGCTGGCCAACGACCCGCACCTCGGTCCCGGCCTGCCCTCGGTCTGGTACCAGATGGGCCTGCACTGCCGGACCGCCTCGCCGGCCTGCCAGTACGACGTCTCCGGCTTCACCTTCGCGGGCATGCCCGGCGTGGTCATCGGCCACAACAAGGACATCGCCTGGGGCCTCACCAACCTCGGCGCCGACGTCACCGACCTCTTCCTGGAGAAGGTGACCGGCCCGGAGACCTACCTGGTGGACGGCAAGGAGGAGCGGTTCGACCTCCGCAAGGAGACCATCAAGGTCGCCGGCGGCGAGGAGCGCACCATCACCGTGCGCACCACCAGGACCGGCGCCCCGCTGATCTCCGACCCCAGCACCGAGCAGCAGAACGTCGGCAAGTACGCGCCCAACGGCGCCTCCGCCCCCGACCGCGGCACCGGTGGCTACGGCGTGGCCCTGCAGTGGACCGCGCTGATCCCGGGGAAGACCATGGACGCCGTCTTCGCCCTGGACCGCGCCAAGGGCTGGGAGGACTTCCAGAAGGCCGCCGCGGACTTCGCCGTCCCGGCCCAGAACCTCGTCTACGCCGACGCCAGGAACATCGGCTACCAGGCCCCCGGCTACATCCCGGTCCGCGGCAACGGCGACGGCCGATACCCGGCGCCCGGCTGGGACTCCTCCTTCCAGTGGAAGAAGGACCCGGTCCCGTTCAGCGCCCTGCCGTGGAGCCTCAACCCGTCCAGCGGCTACATCGTCACCGCCAACCAGGCCGTCGTCGACCCCTCGTACAAGTACTCGCTGACCAAGGACTGGGAGTACGGCACCCGGGCCAAGGAGATCACCGACCAGATCGAGGCCCGGCTGAAGAACAACGGGAAGATCTCGCCGGACGACATGCAGGAGATGCAGCTCGACAACACCAGCGTCCTGGCCAAGACCCTGGTCCCGATGCTGCTCAAGGTCGACATCGACGACTCCTACGTGCGCGAGGCCCAGGACCTGCTGAAGGACTGGAACTACCACCAGGACGCCGACTCGGCCGCCGCCGCGTACTACAACGGCGTCTGGCGCCAGCTGCTCATCCTCGCCTTCGGCCAGAAGTTCCCGGCCGACCTGCGGGCCGAGGACAACTGCCTGCTGGTCCGCGAGCAGGCCGACCCGACCAAGCCGGACAGCAAGTCGAGGATCGTCACCGAGTGCGGCACCCGTGACCCGGGCCGGGCCCAGCCGGACGGCGGCGACCGCTGGACCGAGGTGGTCCGCCAGCAGCTGGAGAAGCCCGACAGCGCCTGGTGGACGTACATCGACTCCCAGCACAAGGAGCAGAAGGGCCTGGAGAACCTGCTGCGCGAGGCGATGACCAACGCCCGCCAGGAGCTCACCTCGCTGCTCACCAAGGACGTCACCACCTGGAGCTGGGGCCGGCTGCACAAGCTGGAGCTGCGCGAGCGCACCCTCGGCTCGGACGACTCCTCGATCGCGTCGGGGGCCGTCCGCAAGCTGCTCAACCGCGGTCCCTACCGGCTCTCCGGCGGTTCGGCGGCGGTCGACGCGGCGGGCTGGAACGCGGCCGCCGGCTACCAGGTCGACTGGATCCCCTCGATGCGCATGGTGATCGACCTGAACGACCTCGACGCCTCCCGCTGGATCACCGTCGGCGGTGCCTCCGGTCACGCCTTCCACGACAACTACAACGACCAGACCGACCTCTGGCTCAAGGGCAAACTGCTGACCTGGTCGTTCTCGCCGGACGCGGTCGAGAAGGCGACCAGGCACAAGCTGACGCTGACCAACGGCTGACGCCGCGCCCGCCGCCGAAGGCCCCGCACACCCGGAACCCGGGGGCGGGGCCTTCGCCGTGCCCGGGGGCGCTCACCCCAGCCGGTGGGTTCCGGACGGCGTGAGCGCGAGGTCCACCGGCCGGTCGTGCGGCTCGGCCGGCACCCGCTCCAGCAGCTCCTCCTCGTACAGCAGCACCGCCAGCACCGGCCGCGCCCCGGCCCGCTCCAGCCGGGCCAGCACCCGGTCGTAGGAGCCGCCGCCCCGCCCCAGCCGCAGCCCCCGGCGGTCCACCGCCAGGCCCGGCAGCAGCACCAGCCCGGCCCCGGTGACCGCCCCGGGCCCGAGCCGGCCGCCGGCCGGCTCCAGCAGCCCGCGCCCGGCCGGGACCAGCGCCTCCGGCCCCTCGTACACCGCCCAGTCCAGGTCGTTGTCGGCCAGCAGCACCGGCAGCAGCACCCGCACCCCGCGCGCCCGCAGCGCGTCCAGCAGCGGCCGGGTGCCCGGCTCAGAGCCCACCGAGACGTACGCGGCCACCGTGGCCGCCCCGTCCCCCGGCCCGGCCGGGACGGCGGCCGCCAGCTCGCCGGCGTGACCGGCCAGCGCCGCGGCGGCCCGCTCGCGGTCCGCGGGCGCCAGCGAACGCCGCCGCGACAGCAGCCGTGTCCTCAGCGCGCCCTTCTCGTTGTCCCTGGGATGCTCCACCGCTCCCGCTCCTCCACCGCTCGACCACGACCGCTCCGGAGCCCCGACGCCTGCGCGACCGGGACGCCCAGAGCCTGACACGCGGAAGGCAGCCCCCGATGTCCACCCCGCTGCTGGTCCAGGCCCTGGCCGCGCTGAGCGCCCCCGCGCTGGCCGGCGCCGCCGTCCTCGGCGTCCGCCTGCGGCGCGGCGCGGCCCGCGCGGCACGGCGCGAGTCCGGGCTGCGCGAGCGCCTCGCCGGGCTGGAGCACCGCTGCGCCGAACTGGAGCGCACCGCCTCCTGCGACCCGGTCACCGGCGTCTGGAACTACCGGCACCTCCAGCTCACCCTGGACCGGGAGATCGACCGCGTCCGCCGGGCCGGGCAGCAGGACCCGCAGGACGGGCCGCGCCCGCTGGCCGTGCTGCTGCTGGAGATCAGCGGGTTCGACGCGGTGGTCGCCGAGCACGGCCGGGCCCGGGCCGGGACGGTGCTGCGGGACCTCGCCCAGCGGCTCGGGATGGAGATCCGCCGCGCCGACACCCTCGGCCGGTACAGCGGCGAGGAGTTCCTGGTCGTCCTGCCGGACACCGGGGCCGAGGGCGCGGCCCAGGTCGCCGACCGGCTGGTCTGGTCGGTCCGCCGCCACCTGCTGCTGGACTGGTCCTCCGGCGACCGGGAGGGCCGCCGGCCGCACGGCAACGGCCTGACCGCCGCGGCCGGCCTGGCCGTGCTGCCCGGCGACGGCGCCCACGCCGCGGTGCTGCTGCGGTCCGCCGACCGGGCGCTCGCGGCGGCCCGGGCCGCCGGCGGCGACTGCTGGCGCCCGGCCGGTCCGCCGGCCCCCGCCGGGGAGGCGCCGGGGGCCGCGCCCGGTGCCGTTCCGGGGACCGGCCGGGCGACCGCGCGGCCGGGTGGTTCCCCGCGTCCGGGCAGAGTCTTCGCAGCCGAACGTGACCGTTCGGAAAAGGCGGGTAGTCTGTCGCCCTGTGTCGGAGGGGACCCCCTCGCCCCGCCGGTCACGTCCCCTTTGCCTGCCATCGCGGCCGGGTCCGGCGACGTGCTGCCGAAGCATCGGTCAACTGCGCCCGGTCAGGCGAAATACGTGCCTTAGTAAGGTAAAACGCATGACGACGACGAACTCCCGTACCCCGGTAACCAAGGCAGTGGTCCCCGCGGCCGGTCTGGGTACCCGATTCCTGCCGGCCACCAAGGCGACTCCGAAGGAGATGCTGCCGGTCGTCGACAAGCCGGCGATCCAGTACGTCGTCGAGGAGGCCGCCTCCGCGGGCCTGTCCGACATACTGATGGTCACCGGCCGCAACAAGCGTGCCCTTGAGGACCACTTCGACCGCGCCTACGAGCTGGAGGAGCTGCTCGCCCGCAAGGGCGACCAGGACCGCCTCCGCCGGGTCCGCGAGTCCGTCGAGCTCGCCAACATGCACTACGTCCGCCAGGGCGACCCCAAGGGCCTCGGCCACGCCGTCTCGGTCGCCGAGCAGCACGTCGCCGGCCAGCCCTTCGCCGTCCTCCTCGGCGACGACCTGATCGACCCCCGCGACCCGCTGCTGTCGCGCATGATCGAGGTCCAGCAGGAGCTCGGCGGCTCGGTCGTCGCGCTGATGGAGGTCGACCCCTCCCAGATCCACCTGTACGGCTGCGCCGCCGTCAAGCCGAACGGCTTCGGCGACGACGTCTTCCAGGTGACCGACCTGGTCGAGAAGCCCGAGACCGCCGACGCCCCGTCGAACTACGCCGTCATCGGCCGCTACGTGCTCGACCCGTCGGTCTTCGACGTGCTGCGCGAGACCCCGCCCGGCCGCGGCGGCGAGATCCAGCTCACCGACGCCCTGCGCGAGCTGACCACCCGTCCCGCCGACACCGGCGGCACGGTGCACGGCGTGCTCTTCAAGGGCCGCCGCTACGACACCGGCGACCGCGCGGACTACCTGCGCGCCATCGTCCGGCTGGCCTCCGAGCGCGAGGACCTCGGCCCGGAGTTCCGCTCCTGGCTGCGCGAGTTCGTCGCCTCCGAGCTGCAGGACTGACACACCGACAGAGAGCGAGCGCGCCGATGACCGGGTCCACGGAGAGCGGTACCGCCCCCGCCGCAGCCTGCTGCGGCGACTCCGCGGACCCGGCCCCGGCGCCCCGCCCCGCCGCCCGTCCGGACGGCACGTGGAGCGTGGACGAGCACCTCGCCGACGTCCTGGCCGCCGTCGGCCCGCTGCCCGCGATCGAGCTCCAGCTGCTCGACGCGCAGGGCTGCCGGCTGGCCGAGGACGTCCTCGCCGAGGGCGACCTGCCCCCCTTCGACAACAGCTCGATGGACGGCTACGCCCTGCGCACCGCCGACACCGTCGGCGCCGGTGCCGAGTACCCCTCGGTGCTCACGGTGGTCGGCGACATCGCGGCCGGCGCCGGGGAGCTGCCCCGGGTGGGTCCCGGCCAGGCCGCCCGGATCATGACCGGAGCCCCGCTCCCGCCCGGCGCCCAGGCGGTAGCCCCGGTCGAGTGGACCGACGGCGGCACCGGCACCGGGCACGCCGCCGACGCGATGACCGCCGCGGTCGGGGGCGGGGAGGTCCGGGTGCTGCGCCCGGTCGCCGAGGGCGCCCACATCCGCCGCCGCGGCAGCGACGTCACCGCCGGCAGCCGGGTGCTGGCCGCCGGCACCCGGCTCGGCCCCGCTCAGCTCGGCCTGCTCGCCGCGACCGGCCGGGCCACCGTCACCGTCCGCCCGCGCCCGCGGGTCGTGGTGCTCTCCACCGGCAGCGAGCTGGTCCAGCCCGGCGAGCCGGTCGGCCCCGGGCAGATCACCGACTCCAACAGCTTCACCCTCACCGCCGCCGCCCTGGACGCCGGGGCGATCGCCTTCCGGGTCGGCGGCGTCCCCGACGACGCGGCCCGGCTGCGCGCCGTGCTGGAGGACCAGCTCGGCCGGGCCGACCTGATCGTCACCAGCGGCGGGGTCAGCGTCGGCGCGTACGACGTCGTCAAGGAGGTCTTCGCCGAGTACGGCGGGGTGGACTTCCGGCGGCTGCGGATGCAGCCCGGCAAGCCCCAGGGCTTCGGCCGGATCGGCCCCGGGGCGGGCGTGCCCCTGATGGCGCTGCCCGGCAACCCGGTCAGCGCGTACATCTCCTTCGAGCTGTTCGTCCGCCCGGTGATCCGCGCGATGCTCGGTGCCGACGACATCCACCGCCCGGTGGTCCGGGCGCGCTGCCCGGTGGCGCTGCGCTCGCCGGCCGGGCGCCGGCAGTTCCTGCGCGGCCGGTACGCGGCGGCCGAGGGCCTGGTCGAGCCGGTCGGCGGCGCGGGTTCGCACCTGGTCGGCGCGCTGGCCCTGGCGGACTGCCTGATCACCGTCCCCGAGGACGTCACCGAGCTGCCCGCGGGCAGCGGGGTCGACGTGGTCCTGCTCGGCGGCTGAACACCGGTCGACCGGTCGAACTCCCGTCCGGCAAGCGGCGTCCCACCGGAGCGGCCCGTCCCGCGCCGACGCCGGGGCGGGGGGTACGGTAGCGCGGTATTCGACCTGCGCGCCCCCTGGAGCCACCCGTGACCGCCTCACCCCCCGGCGACCGCCTCACCCATGTCGACGAGCAGGGCGCGGCCCGGATGGTCGACGTCTCCGGGAAGGACGTGACCGCGCGCACCGCCGTCGCGGCCGGCCGGGTCCGGGTCTCCCCGCGGGTGGTCGAGCTGCTGCGCGGCGAGGGCGTGCCCAAGGGCGACGCCCTGGCCGTGGCCCGGATCGCCGGGATCATGGGCGCCAAGCGGACCCCCGAGCTGATCCCGCTCTGCCACCCGATCGCGGTCTCCGGCGTCAAGGTGGAGCTGACGGTCGCGGACGACGCCGTGGAGATCACCGCCAGCGTGCGGACCACCGACCGGACCGGCGTCGAGATGGAGGCGCTGACCGCCGTCGCGGTGGCCGGGCTGACCGTGATCGACATGGTCAAGGCCGTCGACCGGGGCGCCGCCATCGAGGCCGTCCGGGTGCTCGCCAAGACTGGCGGCAGGAGCGGCGACTGGTCCGCCCCGCAGACCCCGGCACCGGAGGCCCGGGCGTGAGCGGGGCCACCGTCCGGGGAAGCGGGGCGGGCGCATGAGGGCGCTCGCGGTCACCGTGTCCAACCGCGCCTCGGCCGGGGTCTACGCCGACAAGGGCGGCCCGCTGCTGGTCGAGGGCCTGCGCGCGATGGGCTTCAGCACGGACGGCCCCCGGGTCGTCCCGGACGGCGAACCGGTCGAGGCGGCGCTGCGCGAGGCCGTGGCGGCCGGCTACGACGTGGTGCTGACCACCGGCGGGACCGGCATCTCGCCGACCGACCTGACCCCGGAGATGACCGCCCGGGTCCTCGACCGGGAGATCCCCGGCATCCCCGAGGCGATCCGCGCCCACGGGCGGGACAAGGTGCCCACCGCCGCGCTCTCCCGGGGGCTGGCCGGTGTCGCCGGACGTACCCTGGTCGTCAACCTGCCGGGCTCGACCGGTGGCGTCCGGGACGGTCTGGCCGTCCTGGCCCCGCTGCTCGCCCACGCCGTCGACCAGCTCGCCGGCGGGGACCACCCCCGGCCCGACGCACCAGCTTCCGGGAGCGCGCACTGAACGCCGGCTGGCCGGTAGAACTCCACGAGGGGGACGTCGTGCTGCGCCCGATCCGGGCCCGCGACCAGCGCGAGTGGCAGGAGGTCAGCCGACGCAACCGGGACTGGCTGCGGCGCTGGGAGGCGACCGTGCCGCCCGGCCCGGCGGGCCTCGCGGCGGGCCCGCGTCCCACCTACCGGCAGATGGTCCGCTACCTGCGCGGCGAGGCCTCGGCGGGCCGGATGCTGCCCTTCGCGGTGCTGTACCGGGGCCGGCTGGTCGGGCAGCTGACCGTCGGCGGGATCACCTGGGGCTCGATGTGCGCGGCCAACGTCGGGTACTGGATCGACGAGGCGGTGGCCGGCCGGGGCATCATGCCGACCGCGGTGGCGCTGTCGGTGGACCACTGTTTCCGCACGCTCGGTCTGCACCGGATCGAGGTGTGCATCCGGCCGGAGAACGGCCCGAGCCGGCGGGTGGTGGAAAAGCTCGGCTTCCGTTCGGAGGGAATGCGGCCGCGCTATCTGCACATCGACGGGGACTGGCGCGACCACCTGGTGTTCGCCCTGACCGCCGAGGAGGTCCCGGAGGGGATGCTGGAACGCTGGCGGTCCCTCAGCGCCGGTCGAAGGCCGAGAAATTGAATGTATGTTCGAAAGAAATATCGATATGGCATCGGCGCGGCGACGGACGGGCACAAATACCGGCAAAATAGTCGGAGAATCAGCTTGATCACACGACACGCCGTGCCAAATTGCTACCGGCCGTTCCTCCACGCCCGTACGGTGTGAATCGTGAGCAGTAGCGGCCTTATCTACGCCGTCATCGTAGGGGCCTGGGCCGCCTATCTGGTGCCGATGTGGCTCCGCAGGCAGGACGAGCTCAACGAGGCGCGCCCGACGGAACGCTTCAGCACCGCCATCCGCCTGCTGGCCGGGCGTTCGGCGCTGGAGCGGCGGGCGTCCCGGGCCCTGGGCGACGAACCGCGTGACGACGAGCAGAGCAGTGACGGTCCCCCCGAACGGGAGGCGGCCGTCCCCGGCGACCCCGCGGACGGGGCCGCCGACGCGCCTGCCGCGCCCCGCCCGGCCCCCCGGGCCGAGGGGCGGACGGGGAGTGAGGGCGGCGGCCCCGAGCGCCGGGCGCGGCTGCTGGCCCGCCGGCGCCGGATGGTGACCGTCCTCTTCCTGGCGTTCGCGCTGGGCGCGGTGGTCGCGGCGGTGGCCGGACTGGCCTTCCTCTGGGTCCCCATGGTCCCGGCGGTCCTGCTCACCCTCTACATCGGGCACCTGCGCCGGCTGGAGCGCCAGCGGTACGCGGTGAAGCTGGACCGCACCCGCGCGGCCCAGGCCGCCGAGCGGCTGCGCAAGCGCGAGCAGCAGCGCGCCGAGGCCCGCCGCGAGGCCCCCGGACCCGCCGACGCCCCGGGGCCCGTCCCGGCCGCCGGCCCGGCCCCGGAGGGGCCCGCCGGGCGCGCCCGGCCGCACCTGAGGCTCGCCACCGAGGCCGACGCGGCCCGCGCGGCGTCCGAGGGGGGCACCGTCTCGGCCTCGGCCGTCGCGGAGGCCACCGAGCACGAGGAGTGGGTGGACGGCATGCGCGAGCGCGGTGCGGCCGGCCCGGACTCCTGGGAGCCGGTGCCCGTCCCGCTGCCGACGTACGTGACGGCGCCGGTGGCCCCCCGGGTCAACCGCGGGCTCGACCTGTCGGCGCCCGGGACGTGGAGCTCCGGCCGTCCGGCGGAGTCCCGGAACACCCCGCTGTTCGACCAGTACGCCGAGCACCCGGCGCCGGAGCCCCGCCCCCGCGCCGCCAACGAGTAGCGCCGGCCCGCGATCCGGCGGCACCTCGTCGAGGCCCCCTCCCGGGGGCCTCTTCGCGTTCCCGCCCGCCCGCCACCGGCCCGCCGCACGTGCGGGCCGGCCTCCGGGGCTCCGACCAGGGGGGTGGTCACGGACCCCCTCCGAAAGGTGCTAGAGTTTCTTCTCGTTGGGGCTGTGGCGCAGTCCGGTAGCGCACCTCGTTCGCATCGAGGGGGTCAGGGGTTCGAATCCCCTCAGCTCCACCCAACGGAAGTCCCCCCCCATCGGTTGATCGGGCGGGCCGACCCCGTGGGGGGGAAGTGGCGCCCGCACGAGCGGTATCGTATAAACA
>NZ_JBHJRC010000202.1:0-15689 GCF_042261735.1 Kitasatospora sp. NPDC056327
GGCCCGCTTCAGTCCCCCTGGGCCGCCTGTGGGCCGTCGGGCCGTGGACCGGCGGCCCATCCGAGCGTTTCGTAGAGCCGGTCGACGGCCCGGCGGGTCCGGCCGTCGCTGCTCGGCATCAGGTGCGTGTAGACCCGGAGCGTGAACCCGGGGTCGCTGTGCCCCAGGTACTTGCTCAGCGCCTTCACGTTCTCGCCGGCGTCCAGCAGGACGTAGGGGTCCCCGCTGATCGCGGTCTCGATCGCGTCGGCGATCCGCAGATAGGTGCGGCAGGGCTCCGCTCCGACAGCAGCTGCTTTCTTGTCTGCCGGAGGTGAGGACGGAACCTGAGAGGTCGTCACCGACTCTTCGACGAGTGGTTCAGTGTGGGCTTCGAGCTTCCTTGCTGGTTCAAGGGGGCTCGTTACCGCTCGCTGCGGGCGCCCTGGCCCACCGCTGGGCCGATGCCCCAGTTTTCGACCCCTCCGGAACCTGGGCTTGTGGCAGACTGGGCGCGGCGCTGAACTGAGCCCGGCACTGCTGGGTTCCGCGCTGCTTGCGTTCGTCGCGTTCTGTTGCCGACTTCCCTTGCACAGCACTGCGTCCAGCAGGACGCGGACGAAGGGAAACGTCATGAGCGCTAAGGGAAAGGGCCCCGGACGGGCCTGGTGGAAGGCTGTTCGCTCTGTAGTCGCCGGTATCGGCGAGGGTACGGTTGGTGGATTGATCTTCGCGCACCTGACGGGCGTAGCAGTGGCGGGCTGAGTTCAGCGCCATCCTGTTGTCTCGGCGTTCGAGTGAGTCGCAGAGGCCCTCTCCGCGGCGGCGAGGCCGGCCGGACATCACCCGCTCCCCTTGGGGTCGTGCCGGAACAGGCGATAGTCGGCGGTGAATCAGGGATTCGCGCGGCCAGGCCAAGGCGAGATTCCAGTCTCTGTAGAGCCCCAGGTCGGATGGTCGCCGAGGGTCACCCCGTTCGAGCTGCGCAAGAACCTCCAGGTGCTGTAGGCGGGGGATCGGGTTCGGTCAAGGACCGCAGGGCCCGCTGTCGTTCGGATGGATGACGGCGGGCCCGCTGTTCGGGTTGGTCCGTACTCCGATGGCGGTATGTGAGGGGATCGTGACGGTGTGTTGTGATCCGATGAACGTGATCGTTCCCCTCCCCCTGAAGAGGACCTCATGCCCTCCTCCATCGTCAGCCGCGCGGCCACCGCCCGCCTGCTCGCCCGCCGGATCGGGATCACCGGTGTGGCTGTCGCCGCCGTCGCGGGACAGCTGCTCTCCGGCTCGGTCGCGGACGCCCGCGGGTCGGGCCCCAAGGGGCCGGAGCTGCGCGCCGACACCATCGCCTCGAACCCGCTGCCGTTCACCACGCGCTTCGAGGGCGACTTCCACGGGTCCGTCACGCGGATCAGCAACACCCTGATGACCTGCGACGAGACCCAGCCGCCGGTCGACCCGGAGCAGCCGCCGTGCGTGGACGCCCGGACGGGCGCGGGCAGCCGCCCGATCAACAACAACTACCAGATGAAGTACGTCAACATCGATCCGGGCAGCATCGGCCCGCTCGGCGACCAGATCTACTCGGCCAGCTCGGCGGACCTCGGGCTGCTGGAGGGCTCGCAGGTCAAGTACGCCCGGCTGTACTGGGGCGGCACCCGGGGCATCGGCGACACGGTGCTGCCGGAGAGCCAGATCGACGAGGTCTACCTCAAGGTCCCGGGCGAGGCCCAGTACCGGAACATCGAGAACGACCAGCCGTCCATCGGCTACATCACCACCAGCGAGGAGAGCAGCTACCAGGCCTCCGCCGACATCACCGACCTCGTCCGGAGGTCCGGCAACGGCAGCTACACCGTCGCCAACATGGACTCGGTGGTGAAGCCGCACAGCTGGGGCGGCTGGACGATCGTGGTGGCGTACGAGAACCCGTGCAAGCCGCTGCGCCACGTCCACCTGTGGGACGGCTTCCAGGTGGAGCTGCCGGACAGCCCGGCCCGCCAGTTCGACCTCACCGGTCTGCGGACCCCCGCCACCGGGCCGGTCGCCGGCAAGCTCGGCTTCGTCGTCTACGACGGAGACCTGAAGTGGACCGGCGACACCCTGGCCGTGAAGTCCACCAACGGGCCGGAGGCGGTCTTCTCGGACGTCAACCACGCCGCCAACGACGCCTTCAACTCCACCATCGAGGAGCTGACCCCGGCGGACCAGTTCGTCCGCACCCCGTACTTCCGCAACAACTTCGGTTACGACTCCAACCGCTGGGACATCTCGCCGTTCCTGCGCAACGGGGACACCGGACTGACCATCAAGTTCGACACCGACAAGGACGGCTACGACCTCGGCGTCTTCTACGCCTACCTGAACCTGGACGGCTCGCTGGAGGGCTGATCCCGGCCCGCCGGAGCGCGCCGCTGCCGCACCACCCCCGCCGGGCGGTGCGGCAGCGGCGTTCCGCGGTGCCGGGGCGCGCCGCGCAGCAGCCGCTCGCAGGGGCGCTCCACCCACCGGTAGAGGGCGCCCGCCGCCGCCAGGGTCGCGGCCGCGAGCAGCAGCTCCACGGCGAGCAGCGCGGCCGTCCCGGTGGGCCGGCCGGCCGTCAGCAGCCAGCAGCGGATGCCGATCTCGTGCACCAGGTACCAGGCGTAGGACCACTCGCCGAGCCGCACGGCCGTCCGCCCGGCCAGCAGGCGCGGTCCGCCGCCCGGTCCGAGGTCGCGGCGGGCGGCGGCGGCCAGCAGGGCGGCGAACAGCGGCGCCGGGACCAGCTGGGCGGCGCTGTACGGGCCCCACCACGCGCTGTCGGGGACGGCCGAGTGCCAGGGGACCAGCAGCAGGTGCCAGCCGGCCACCGCCGTGACGGCCGCGCCCAGCGGCACCCGGGGGAGCCGCCCGTGCCGGACGGCCAGCCCGGTGACCACCCCGAGGACGAACTGTGGGGTGCGGGTGAGCGGCAGGTAGTCCAGCAGCCAGCCGCGCAGCGCCGGATCGTCCGGGAGCAGCGCGCCCGCCGCCCAGAGCGCCGGCCCCAGCGCCGTGCACGCCGCCGCCAGCGGCAGCCAGCCGCGCGGGCGCGGGGCCAGCAGCCGCAGCAGCAGGGGGAACAGCAGGTAGAACCAGGCCTCCGCGCCCAGCGACCAGGACGCGGGGTTGCCGCCGAAGACGGTGTCCTGCGCCCAGGTGTGCAGCAGCGGCAGCGACCAGAGGGCCGCCGCCAGCGGGACGGCCAGGCCCAGCGCGGCGTCCGCGCCCAGCGACAGCGCGGTGGTCAGCGCGTGCAGCGGCCAGATCCGGGCGAACCGGCGGCGGCCGAAGGACCGGGCGGGCACGGCCGCGTCCCGGTAGGTCCAGGCGAGGACGAAGCCGGACAGGACGAAGAAGAAGGTGACGCCCGAGCGCCCGTACCAGGCGAGCGGGCCGAGCACCGGCAGCTCGCCGACCTTGCGCGACAGGTGGTAGAGCACCACCAGCAGCGCGGCCCAGAAGCGCAGCCCGGTGAGCGAGGGCAGACGGCTGGGCATCGGGCGCTCCGGCGGACGGGGGAACGGGGACGGGGAGGGAGGGGACGTGCAACGGTGGCCAGGACACGGGACCGACCGCGCCGGGCCGGGACGGACGGGCGGGACGGACGGGACGACGCCGGGTGAACGAGTGCGACCGGCGAGCGGTCACGCCCGGCGGGAGGGCCCCGCGGCGCGTAGCCTGCTGGGGCGGACGGACGGAGGGGCGATGACGGTGGAGGAACAGCGGGCCGGCAGCCGGGTCAGCCGGCCGGAGGTCAGGCTGGTGCGGCGCGGGTTCACCGATCCCGGACGGGCGTTGCGGCTGCTCGCCGAACCGGCCCTCGAAGGGCTCGCCGCGGACCCGCTGCTGATCGACGCGCTCGGCGCCACCGCCGACCCCGACCTCGCGCTGCTCGGCCTGTCCCGGCTGCTGGAGGCCGCCGAGCCGGCCGACCGGCGGACCCTGCGCGACACCCTGACCACCTCCAAGCCGCTGCGCGACCGGCTGCTCGGCGTGCTCGGAGCGTCCACCGCGCTCGCCGACCACCTGGCCCGCCACCCCCGTGACTGGCACGTCCTGGTCACCTTCGAGCTGCGCGACATGCACCCCGGCCCGGAGGACTTCCGCCGCGCGCTCGCCGAGGCCGTCGCCGCCGACACCACCGGCCGCCCGGCCGACGCGCTGCGCGTCGGCTACCGCCGCTGCCTGCTGGCGATCGCCGCCCGCGACCTCACCGGCACCACCGACCTCGCCCAGACCGCCGCCGAACTCGCCGACCTGGCCGGCGCCACCCTGCAGACCGCCCTCGACCTCGCCGCCGCCCAGGAGCCGGACGCCGCCGCGGCCTGTCGGCTCGCCGTGATCGGCATGGGCAAGTGCGGCGGGCGCGAGCTCAACTACGTCTCCGACGTCGACGTCGTCTTCGTGGCCGAACCGCGCGAGGGCGCCGACGAGCAGGAGGCGACCGCGGCCGCCACCCGGCTGGCCGCCGCGCTCACCCGGCTCTGCGCCGACACCACCGGCGAGGGCACCATCTGGCCGGTGGACGCCAACCTGCGCCCCGAGGGCCGCAACGGCCCGCTGGTCCGCACCCTGGCCAGCCACCTCGCGTACTACCAGCGCTGGGCCAAGACCTGGGAGTTCCAGGCGCTGCTGAAGGCCCGCCCGGTGGCCGGCGACCGGGAGCTCGGCGAGGCCTACACCGCCGCGCTGGCACCGATGGTCTGGCAGGCCGCCGCCCGGGAGAACTTCGTCGCCGACGTGCAGCAGATGCGCCGCCGGGTGATCGACTCGATCCCGGTCACCGAGCTGGACCGCCAGCTCAAGCTCGGCCCCGGCGGCCTGCGGGACGTCGAGTTCTCCGTCCAGCTGCTCCAGCTGGTGCACGGCCGCACCGACGAGGCACTGCGCAGCGGCAACACCCTGGAGGCGCTCGCCGCGCTCTCCCGCGGCGGCTACGTGGGCCGCGCCGACGCCGCCTCGCTGGACGCCGCCTACCGGTTCCTGCGTTCCCTGGAGCACCGGATCCAGCTGCACCGGCTGCGCCGCACCCACCTGATGCCCACCGCCGAGGAGGACCTGCGCCGGCTTGCCCGCTCGCTCGCCCCGCTGATCAACGACGACACCCGGGCCGACCCGGTCGCCGCGCTCCAGCGGGAGTGGAAGCGGCACGCCGTCGAGGTGCGCCGGCTGCACGAGAAGCTGTTCTACCGGCCGCTGCTGGACGCCGTCGCCGAGCTGCCCCCCGGCGCGGCCGGCCTGCGCCCGGACGCGGCCCGGGCCCGCCTGGAGGCGCTCGGCTACGCCGACCCGGCCGCCGCGCTGCGCCACCTCAGTGCACTGGCCGCCGGGGTCAGCCGCAAGGCCGCCATCCAGCGGACCCTGCTGCCGGTGCTGCTCGGCTGGTTCGCCGACTCCGCCGACCCGGACGCCGGACTGCTCAACTTCCGCCAGGTCTCCGACGCGCTCGGCCGCACCCCCTGGTACCTGCGGCTGCTGCGCGACGAGAGCGCCGCGGCCGAGCAGTTGGCCCGGGTGCTGTCGGCCGGCCGGCTCGCCCCCGACCTGCTGCTGCGCGCGCCCGAGGCGGTCGCCATGCTCGGCGACGCGCAGGGCCTGGTGCCGCGCGGGCGGGCCGCGCTGGAGCAGGAGGTGCTTGCCGCCGTCCGCCGGGCCGACTCGACGGCCGCGGCGGTGGCCGCCGTCCGGTCGGTGCGCCGCCGCGAGCTGTTCCGCACCGCCGCCGCCGATGTGCTCGGGCGGCTCGACGAGGACCCGGCGCGGGCTCTGGACACCGCAGGGGAGGCGCTCACCGCGCTCAACGCCGCCACCCTGCAGGGCGCGCTGCGGGCCTGCACGGCCGGCTGGGAGGCCCGCAACGGCGACCTGCCGACCAGGATCGCGGTGATCGCGATGGGCCGCTTCGGCGGGCACGAGCTGGGCTACGGCTCGGACGCGGACGTGCTCTTCGTCCACGAGCCGCTGCTCGGGTCGCTGGAGGAGGACGCCGCCCGGGCCGCCCGGGCGGTCTGCCTGGAGCTGCGCGCCCTGCTGGCCGCGCCGTCCACCGAGCCGCCGCTGGAGGTGGACGCCGACCTGCGGCCGGAGGGGCGCAACGGGCCGCTGGTGCGCTCGCTCGGCTCGTACGCGGCCTACTACCGGCGCTGGTCGCACGCCTGGGAGAGCCAGGCGCTGCTGCGGGCCGAGCCGGTCGCCGGGGACCCGGAGCTGGGGGAGCGGTTCCGGCAGCTGATCGACCCGCTCCGCTACCCCGGGGACGGGGTGCCGGAGCGGGACCTGCTGGAGATCCGCCGGATCAAGGCCCGGATCGAGGCGGAGCGGCTGCCGCGCGGCGCCGACCCGACCACCCACACCAAGATCGGCCGGGGCGGGCTCGCGGACGTCGAGTGGACCGTCCAGCTGCTCCAGCTGCGGCACGGGCACGAACTGCCGGAGCTGCGCACCACCCGGACCAGGGCGGCGCTGGCGGCGGCGGCCGGGGCCGGACTGGTCGCGGCGCAGGACGCGGCGGTGCTGGACGCGGCCTGGGTGCTGGCCTCCCGGGTGCGTTCGGCGGTGATGCTGGTGCGCGGCCGGCCGGGCGACTCCTTCCCGGCGGACGCCCGGGAGCTGGCGGGGGTGGCCCGCTACCTGGGGTACGGGGCCGGGCACAGCGGCGAGCTGGTGGACGACTACCGGCGGACCACCCGGCGGGCCCGGTCGGTGGTGGAGCGGCTGTTCTACGGGTGAGGGCGAGGGCGAGGACGGAGGTGAAGGCGGGGGTGGGGCCCGGGTAAGGGGGCGGGCAGGGGAGACGCGGAAGGGGCCCCGGACGCCCGGGGCCCCTCCTGTCGTCCGTGCTACCGCCGCGCGGTGGTCACCGCGGGTTCGCTCCACTGCTCCGGGACGGTGACCGGCTCGGAGTTCTCCGGCTCGGCGCTCTCCCGGGCCGGGACCCGCGGGAGCCGGTGGACCCAGGAGTGGTAGAGCCAGCGGGCGGCCAGGAAGCCGACCAGCAGGCACAGCAGGCCGCCGACGGCGTCCATCCAGAAGTGGTTGGCGGTCGCGACGATGACCACCAGGGTCGCCACCGGGTAGAGCAGGCCCAGCACCCGGACCCAGGTCCGGCGGGCCAGGAAGAAGATGGTCAGACCGCACCACGTCGACCAGCCGATGTGCATCGAGGGCATCGCGGCGAACTGGTTGGAGACGTGGGTGGCCGGTCCCGAGGCCATCGAGCCCCAGGTGCCGTGGGCCTTCACGGTGTCGATGAAGCCGCCGTCGGTCATCAGCCGGGGCGGGGCCAGCGGGAAGAAGTAGAAGCCGACCAGGGCGATCGCGGTGGTGACGAACAGCACCGTGCGCACGGCGGCGTAGCGGCCCGGGTGCCACCGGTAGATCCAGACCAGGACGCCGATGGTCACGATGAAGTGCAGCGTCGCGTAGTAGTAGTTCATCCCGGTGATCAGCCAGCCGACGCTGTCGACGGCGTGGTTCACCGAGCGCTCGACGGCGACGCCGAGGGACTTCTCCAGGTCCCAGATCCAGCCGGCGTGCTTCTGCGCGACCGACTCCTGTTCGGGGACGGCGTTGCGCACCAGCGAGTAGATCCAGTAGCTGAGGCCGATCAGGGCCAGCTCGAACCAGATCCTCGGCCGCGCCGGCGAACGGCGCTGCTCCCGGACGCGGTCGCGCAGCGCGGCGGTGCGGGTACGTGCCGCGCGGGTGGCTCCGTCGGGCATGCGGCCGCCGTTCTGCTGGATCTCGGTCGGTTCCCCCATGGACGAGAAGTCTGCCAGACGTCCCGTAGCCGTCTGCTCATCCTCTGGAAGTGGATTCTTCACCGGCTGTCCCCCTCCGGTGGTAGGGGACGGCTCCCCCCGGGGCAGGGGGTGCGGTCGGGTCCGGGGCGGACCGGTGGGACGGGCATACGTCCCATTGTCATGCCGGAGGGGCCGGGTGGCGCAATCGGGGGTGGGAAATGCCGGGAACGATCTTCCCCGGTGCCGGTCCGCCGGGTCCGGTGGACGGTGTCCGTACCGTTTTCGGCCGCCGGCGGTTCCATTCAATGTATGGAGTCGGCCGGAAATCGCCCCTGGCACGGCTGGAAAGGTGAGGTGCCGCGCCCGTGCGGCGCCGTCGGCCGGGTGCCGGCCGGGCGGCGGTCCCGGGGTGGGCCCTGAGCGCTGGTCAGTGCCCACCGGGGGTGATCAAACCTTTTCGCCGAAAATGAAAACGATCTTCGTGAGTTCTTGCGCCCGTAACACCGGTGGCGCCCCGGTGGACGTACGGGCCGGTAGCTAATCGGCCAATCCATGGCATGCATCTGTCATTAACGGCTCGTTTGCTGCCACGATTCCTCCGGCTGCTGACGAGGGGGCCCCACCCCCCGCTGCGGCTGTCCCAGGTCCGGAACAGCGCGTCCCCCTGCCGGAGAACGCTCGACCACCTCGCTCCGCAACCGCACCCGCGCCGCGTATCGGCGGCGCGGGCCCCCACTGGGCCGCAACCCCGCGGCCAGGTTCTGTCCACCGCCGCGAACCCCGCGGCGGTCGGAGAAGGAGTCCGCATGTCCCGTTACGCCCACGCCCGGAAGGCAGCCATTGTCATGGCCGCTTCCACTGCCTTGCTGGTGACCGGCATCCCGGTCATCGCGCAGGCGGCCACCCCCGACGCGCCGTCGGCCGTCGCAGCGCAGCAGGCGAACCGGGCGGAGCTGATCGCCTCCGCGAACCAGCAGACCTCCGGCCTCGCCCAGACCCTGGGCCTGACCGGCGACGAGAAGCTGGTCACCAAGGACGTCGTCCAGGACGCCAACGGCGCCCGCCACCTGCGCTACGAGCGCACCTACGCCGGCCTGCCGGTGCTCGGCGGCGACCTGATCGTCCACCAGGACGCCACCGGTGCCACCACGGGCGTGACCAAGGCCAGCGAGGCCGTGCTGAGCGGCGTCAGCACCACGCCGAAGCTCGCCGCGCCGAAGGCCCAGGAGGCCGCGCTCGCCTCCGAGGCCGGCGCCGCGCTCGACAACGCCCCGCGCCTGGTCGTCTGGGCCGCCGAGGGCACCCCGAGGCTCGCCTGGGAGACCGTCGTCTCCGGCAAGCAGGAGAACGGCACCCCGAGCCGGCTCAGGGTCGTCACCGACGCGGCCACCGGTGCCGTGCTCAGCAAGGTCGAGGGCGTCAAGACGGGTACCGGCAACGGCGTCTTCGTCGGCAACGTGCCGCTGACCACCACCCAGAGCGGGTCCTCGTACCAGCTCAAGGACGGCACCCGCGGCGGGCAGTACACCACCGACATGGGCAACCGGACCACCGGCAACGGCACGCTGTTCTCCAAGTCCAGCGACACCTGGGGCAACGGGGCGGCGACCAACCGCGAGTCCGCCGCGGTCGACGCCCAGTACGGCGCCGCCGCCACCTGGGACTTCTACAAGAACACCTTCGGCCGCAGCGGCATCCGCAACGACGGCGTCGGCGCCTTCAGCCGGGTCCACTACGACACCGGCTACGTCAACGCCTTCTGGGAAGACGGCTGCTTCTGCATGACCTACGGCGACGGTGACGGGGACACCCACCCGCTGACCGAGCTGGACGTGGCCGGTCACGAGATGAGCCACGGCGTCACCTCCGCGACCGCCAACCTCAACTACTCGGGCGAGTCCGGCGGCCTCAACGAGGCCACCTCGGACATCTTCGGCAACGCGGTCGAGTTCTACGCCAACCTGGCGAAGGACAACCCGGACTACCTGGTCGGCGAGCTCATCGACATCAACGGCAACGGCACGCCGCTGCGCTACATGGACAAGCCCTCCAAGGACGGCCGCTCCGCCGACTCCTGGTACTCGGGCGTCGGCAACCTGGACGTGCACTACTCGTCCGGCGTCGCCAACCACTTCTTCTACCTGCTGGCCGAGGGCAGCGGCGCCAAGGTGATCAACGGCGTCAGCTACAACAGCCCGACCGCCAACAACGTCACCGTCACCGGCATCGGCCGGGACAAGGCGCTGCAGATCTGGTACAAGGCGCTGACCGGGTTCATGACCTCCACCACCAACTACGCCCAGGCGCGCACCGCGACGGAGAACGCCGCCAAGGCCATCTACGGGGCGGGCAGCCCCGAGGTGATCGCGGTCGGCACCGCGTGGGCCGGCGTCAACGTGGGCACCGTGCCGCCGAACCCGGGCGGCGTCACCGTCACCAACCCGGGCAACCAGAGCACCAAGATCAACACCGCGGTCAACCTGGCGATCCAGGCCAGCGGCGGCACCGCCCCGCTGACCTACTCGGCCACCGGCCTGCCGGCCGGTCTGTCGATCAACGCCTCCACCGGCGCGGTCACCGGCACCCCGACCGCCCTCGGCACCTCCAACGTCACCGTGACCGCCAAGGACTCGGCCAACAAGACCGGGACCGCGAGCTTCACCTGGACGGTCACCGACTCCAGCAGCACCTGCACGCCGGCGCAGCTGCTCGGCAACGCCGGCTTCGAGACGGGCTCGGCCGCGCCGTGGACCGCCTCCAGCGGTGTGGTGGACAACTCGGCGTCGCAGGCGGCGCACGGCGGTTCGTGGAAGGCGTGGCTGAACGGCTACGGCTCGACCCACACGGACACGCTGTCGCAGACGGTCTCCATCCCGTCCGGCTGCAGGGCGACCCTGAGCTTCTACCTGCACATCGACTCGGGCGAGTCCGGCTCGACGGTGTACGACAAGCTGACCGTGCAGGTCAACGGCACCACGCTGAAGACCTACTCCAACGCCGACGCGGCCGCCGGCTACCAGCTGCGGACCTTCGACCTGTCGGCCTACGCGGGCCAGACGGTGACCGTCAAGTTCACCGGCACCGAGGACGCCTCGCTGCAGACCAGCTTCGTGATCGACGACACCTCGGTGGCCACGAGCTGACCTGCCGCCGGTGAGGCCGGCGGAAACCAGGTGAGACAGGGGCAGGGCCCGGCGGGTACGACCGCCGGGCCCTGTGTCGTCCTCCTGTGTCGTCCTCCGGTGCCGCGCGCCGGGGCCGTCAGCTCCTCGGGGCCAGCCCCGGGAGCCGGGCCCAGGCCGCGTCGGCGGCGATCCGCTGCCAGCGCGGCAGGTCCAGCGGCGGGGCGTCCCGGGTGCGGCGCGAGTTGAGCGAGGGGTCGTCGGCCTCGTGCAGGGTGCCGTTGTGGACGGCGAGGCCGACCCGGGTGCCGTCCGGGAAGGGCGTCCAGATCCGGTAGGTGAGCCAGCCGCTGTCGGCGGTCGTCAGGACCTCGACGACCTGCGGCTCCGGGCCCGGCCCGGGGGCCGTCTCGCAGCGGTAGCCGGCCGCGCGGGCCGCGTCGGCGCGCTCGGCGCAGGACGGCCCGGCGGCCTTCGAGGCCGGTCCGTGCACCTCGACCGAGAGGGTGACGGCGCCCCGGCCGTCGTCGTAGCGGGTCCAGAGCACGGAGTCGGCGGCCGGGTCCAGGGTGAGCTGGTCGGCGCCGGGCTCGCTCTCCAGCCGGACGCCGGGGCCGGTCAGCCTGGTCAGCTCGGTGCGCATGGCGGCGGTCTGCCGGGCGCGCAGCTCCGGGGCAGCGGCCGCGGTGGCGCCGGACGAGGTCGGCCCGGCCGGCGCCGCGTCGCTTCCGGCGAGGGCGGGCAGGGCGGTGAGGGTGACGGTGACGGCCAGTGCGAGGACGGCGGCGGCCGAGGCGGCGGTGGCCAGCCGGCGGCGACGGCGCAGCACGCGGCCGTGCCGGGTGGCCTCGGCGACCATCACGGCGACCGGCGGGCGCAGGCCCTGGACGCTGTCGGCGAGCAGACGGCCCAGGTCGTGCTCGATGTCCGGGTCGGGGGCCGGGTCGGGGGCCATGGGGCGGAGCTCCTGGGGTGCGGGGAACGGCGGGAAGGTGGTGGGAGGCGCGGGCGCCGGGGGCGGCCCGGCTCAGGGGCGGAGCAACAGTTCGCGGTCGTCGGCCAGGATCTCGCGCAGCCGGGCGAGGGAGCGGGTGGAGAGGCCCTTGACGGCGGCCGGGGTGGTGCCGAGCATCTCGGCCACCGCCTCGATCGGGTGGTCCTCCAGGTAGCGCAGCACGACGACGGCGCGGTTGCGCGGCGGCAGCGTGCGGAGCGCGGCGACCAGGGTGAGCCGCAGGTCCGCGCCCGCGACCGGGTGGCCGTCCGGGCCGCCGGGGGAGTCCGGCAGCTCGGCGACGGCGATCTCGCCGGAGCGGCGCAGCCGGCGGTGGGAGAGGTAGCAGCGGAGCAGCACCTTGCGGGCGTAGGCGTCGATCGACGGCTCGTCGTCGCCGCGGCGCAGCCGGCCCCAGACCGAGTAGAGCTTGGCGAGCGTGGTCTGGACGAGGTCCTGGGCCTGGTGCCAGTCCCCGCACATCAGGTAGGCGACCTGGAAGAGACGTCCGGCGCGGTTGGCCGCGAACTCCTCGAAGGCGTCCGCGTTCCTGCTCATGCCGTTCTCCCGTACTCGTGGTGTTCCTTCCCTTCTCCACGCCGTGGCGGGCCGGAAAGTCGCACACGAGTTTTTTGGGGGGCGGCGGCGGGACCCCGGGGCGGCAGGGCGGTAGGGCGGCAGGGTGGCGGGAGCGGCGGGCGTGGCGGGACCCCGGGAGCGGCGGGACCTTCGCGGTGCCCGTCGCCCCCGGGCCGCGGTTCGCGCCGGTCAGCCCCGGCCGATGTACGGCATGGCGCTCGCCATCACCGTGGCGAACTGCACATTGGCCTCCAGCGGCAGCTCCGCCATGTGCCGCACCGTGCGGGCCACGTCGGCGACGTCCATGGTCGGCTCCACCGCGAGCCGGCCGTCCGCCTGGGGCACGCCGGTGCTCATCGCGGCCGTCATGTCGGTCGCGGCGTTGCCGATGTCGATCTGCCCGCAGGCGATCCGGTACGGACGGCCGTCCAGCGACAGGGACTTGGTCAGGCCCGTCACGGCGTGCTTGGTCGCGGTGTAGGCGACCGAACGCGGGCGCGGCGCGTGCGCCGAGACCGAGCCGTTGTTGATGATCCGGCCGCCCTGCGGCTCCTGGGCCCGCATCTGCCGGAACGCGGCGCGGGCGCAGAGGAAGGCGCCGGTCAGGTTGAGGTCGACCACGGCCCGCCAGGCGGCGACGTCCAGCTCGTCCACGGCGGCCGGGGTGCCGAAGGTGCCCGCGTTGTTGAAGAGCAGGTCCACCCGGCCGAAGCGCCCGGTGGCGGCGGCGAACAGCGCGTCCACGGCGGCCGGATCGGTGACGTCGGTCGGCACCACGGCCGTCTCGCCGCCGCTCAGTGCGGCGGTCTCCCGCAGCGGCTCCGCCCGCCGCCCGGCCAGCACCAGCCACCAGCCGGCGGCGGCGAGCTCCCTCGCGACGGCCCGGCCGATGCCGCTGCCTGCTCCGGTGACGACGGCGATGCGTTCCAACATGTCTGGCTCCTCGGGCGGGGCGGGGCGGGGCGGGGCGGGGCGGGGGTCGGGTTGGTGCGGGTGCGGGTGCGGGTGCGGGTGCGGGTGCGGCGGTGCGGGGCGCGCGGCCGCCCGGCTCGATCGTCGCGGATCCGGGGCCCGGCGTCACGACCGGGAGGGGCCCGCCGGCCGGGCGGGCGGCGCTCCGCACGCCCCGCCGCCGCCGTGCGCGCTCGGCCGACCGGGCGGGCCCCCGCCGGGCGGCGGGGGCGGCATCCGCCGCTCGGCGGGGGTCGGCCGGAGGCTTTACCCGATCGGGAACAAACGTTGGATCGCCGCAGGCCGACGCGCAACCGGTCCATGACGGCCCACGTCATAAGATCGCAGGGCAGCACGCCGCCGCGAGGGCGGCGCGCAGTCTCCCGGGGTCCCGCGCACCGCCGCACCCCGGGCCTGTCCGGCCCCACCCGGGGGCCACCGCCCGGCTCCGTGGGGAGCGGGCGCGACACCGGTCGGAGAGTTCTCACCGTGCAGCCGCAGTCCTCCCGTTTCCGCGCCGTGCTGACCGGCGCCACCGTCTTCACCCTGGCTGCCGCGCTGGCGGCCTGCGGCAGTTCGGACGGCGGCAGCAAGGGGGACTCGGCGAAGGGCGGTTCCGGCGGCACGGCGTCCTCGTCGTCCTCCGCTTCCTCGTCCTCGTCCTCGTCGTCCGGCGCGTCCTCCTCCGCCCCCGGTTCCCCGGCGGCGGGTTCGGGCCCGGCGGCGCCGGCCACCACCGCCCCGCCCACGGCCTCCGGCAAGGTGCTGATGCCGACCGGCCCGGCCGCCGCGTTCGGCAAGGCCCGGGACACCGCCGCCGGCCAGATCATGGTGACCACGCTGAACGGTCCCAAGTCCGGGGTCTCGGGCAAGGTCTGGGTCTGGCTCCCGCCGGAGTACAACGACCCCAAGTACGCCCGGACCGGCTTCCCGGTGCTCACCCTGTACGCGGGCGGCCAGAGCGCCGGCTACAACACCTGGACCGACAACCAGCTGCCGATCCAGGAGGTCGACGCCGAGCTCGCCAAGCAGGGCAAGGCGCACCCCTTCATCATGATCATGCCGGTGCAGAACCTGGACTCCAACGAGGCCAAGGCCCTGGAGTGCGCCGACATCCCGGGCCAGCCCAGGATGGGCACCTGGATGGCCGAGGACATCCCCGACTTCGTCCGCGCCAACTTCCGCACGGTGAAGGGGCGCGACGGCTGGGGCCTGATGGGCGCCTCCACCGGCGCGTTCTGCAGCGCCAAGCTGGCCCTCCAGTACCCGAACACCTTCAAGGCCGCCGTCCCGATCGACGGGTACTTCAACCCGGACTCGCCGCTCTGGAAGGGCCACGAGACCGAGCGCCAGGCCAACAGCCCCGATCTGCTGGTCTCCCAGGGCAAGGCCGACGTGCGGATGCTGGCCACCGCCGGCGGCGCCAACGCGTACGAGATGAAGCTCGTCAAGGGCTGGGCCGCCAAGGCCGCGCCGCCGCTCACGGTCGAGTACTACGAGCAGCCCGGCGGGAAGCACCTCACCACCGACTTCAAGAAGATGATCCCGGACATGCTGCAGTGGCTCAGCCGCAACCTCGCCGGGCCGCAGGGGGAGTAGGGCGTGTCCTGCGGATCGTCGCCGGGCTACCGGGGGACGGCTACCGGGGGACGGCGCTCGGCATGGTCTGCCAGCCCTCGGTGAGCGCCTCGGCGAAGCCGGGCGCGGCGGCGAGGGCGCGCAGCTGATCGAGGGATACGACCGCCGGGTCCGGTGTCCTGGGGCCGGAGAGCGGGGCGAAGTCCAGGACGACGGCATCGCCCGCCGGGCTGATCACCAGGATCTGGTTGTGCCGCGTGACCGAGCCGTACACGCCGGCTCCGAGGACCCACCCCGTCCAGCCGTCGGTCAGCGGCACGGGGTGGCATTCGGTGTCCGGCAGGGGGACGGACCCGCCGCCGGGGTTCTGCCAGGAGCAGGGGTTGGCGCGTTCGGCGGACGTGGCCCTGCCCTCGGCCTGGCGGGTGACCGCGAGCGCCGGGGCGTTCGTCCGCTCCAGCAGGAAGTACGACGGCGACCGGCCCTCCCGGACCTCGGCACCGCCGGGGAGCGGGTGGGTGCGCAGGAAGTGGAGCAGCCCGGAGTGGCCGGCGAGGTTCAGCTGCCACTCGGCGCTCAGGATGTCCCGCGCTTCCGGGGAACCGAAGGAGGGGAGCGTCCAGGCGGCGGTGGCGAGGGCGGGAGTGGCGGTCCGGTCGGCCGTGGTGGCGTCGGGACCGCTCAGCACGACCCCCGTGGTGGCGGTCACGACCGTGACCG
>NZ_JBHJRC010000203.1:0-15640 GCF_042261735.1 Kitasatospora sp. NPDC056327
GCCGGCGGCCGCCCCGGCCGTTCGCCGTTCCCGCGCCCGGCTGTGGTCCGGGGCGCCGCACTGGAAGGATGGGAGTTCAGGAAAGTTCAGCCGGCCGTAAGGGGCCGGCCGGGGTCGCGGGGGAATAGACCTGGAATGCGCCCCGGGAGGCAAGGGAGGAAGGACAGCCATGAGTGTCACGCTGGCCAAGGGCGGCAACGTCTCGCTCACCAAGGCCGCGCCGAATCTGACGCAGGTGCAGATCGGCCTCGGCTGGGACGCCCGGTCCACGACCGGCGCGCCGTTCGACCTGGACGCGAGCGCACTGCTCTGTTCGGGCGGCCGGGTCCTGGGTGACGAGTACTTCGTCTTCTACAACAACCTGAAGAGCCCCGAGGGCTCGGTCGAGCACACCGGCGACAACCTCACCGGTGACGGCGACGGCGACGACGAGGTCGTGCTGGTCAATCTGGACCTCGTGCCGCCGCAGGTCGACAAGGTCGCCTTCCCGGTGTCCATCTACGACGCCGAGAACCGGGGGCAGAACTTCGGTCAGGTCCGCAACGCGTACATCCGGGTGGTCAATTCGGTCGACGGGCAGGAGATCGCCCGCTACGACCTCACCGAGGACGCGTCCAGCGAGACCGCGATGATCTTCGGCGAGCTGTACCGGTACGCCGGTGAGTGGAAGTTCCGCGCGGTGGGCCAGGGCTACGCCTCGGGTCTGCGGGGCATTGCTCTCGATTTCGGCGTAAACGTACAGTAAAGGCCGCGATCGTCATGATCGTCCCGCCATGAACCCGAAAGGTAACCAAGTCCCGTGTTCCTCCGCACATTCGGCTGGTCATTCGCGATCACCGTCATCGGACTGATCGCCGCCGGCCTGCTCTGGGGGGCGGAGGGATTCGGCGTCGTGCTGATCCTCTCCATCCTGGAGATCTCCCTCTCGTTCGACAACGCCGTGGTCAACGCCACGGTGCTGAAGCGGATGAACCCGTACTGGCAGAAGATCTTCCTCACCATCGGCGTGCTGATCGCCGTGTTCGGTATGCGGCTGATCTTCCCGCTGCTGGTCGTGGGCCTCACCGCGCACCTCAACCCGGCCACGGTCATCGACCTCGCGCTGCACAGCGACAAGACGTACGAGGGCCTCACCTACGGCCAGTACCTGGAGGAGGCCAACCCCGCCATCGCGGCCTTCGGCGGCGTCTTCCTGCTGATGATCTTCCTGGACTTCATCTTCGAGGAGAAGGACTACAACTGGCTGGCCTGGATCGAGCGCCCGCTGGAGAAGGTCGGCAAGCTGGAGGCCTTCTCCACCGTCGTCGCCCTGGTCACCCTGCTCCTCGCGTCCAACTTCTTCGCCGGTGAGCACGCCGAGACGGTGCTCCTCGCCGGGGTGCTCGGCCTCGTCACCTACCTCGCCGTCAACGGCCTCGCCTCGGTCTTCGAGTCGGGCCTGGAGGAGGAGACCGAGAAGGAGGAGGCGGCCGAGAAGGCCGGCAAGTCGATCGTCCAGGTCGGCGGCAAGGCCGCGTTCTTCCTCTTCATGTACCTGGAGGTCCTGGACGCGTCGTTCTCCTTCGACGGCGTGGTCAGCGCGTTCGCCATCTCCAACGACATCTTCCAGATCACCCTGGGCCTCGGCATCGGCGCGATGTACATCCGCTCGCTGACCGTCTTCCTGGTCCGCAGGGGCACCCTGGACGACTACGTCTACCTGGAGCACGGTGCGCACTACGCGATCGGCGCGCTGGCGGTGATCCTGATGGTCGGCATCGAGTACCACATCCCGGAGATCGTCACCGGTCTGATCGGCGTCGCCTTCATCGGCCTCGCCCTCGGCTCGTCGATCCTGCGCAACCGGCGCGAGGGCGCCGGCGGCGGGGGCGACGGGGAACGGGAACTGGCGGGCAGCGCCAAGTAGCGCCGCTGCGCCGCGGCAGCTCCGGAAACGCCGAACGGCCGTTCCTCCCGAGTGGGGAACGGCCGTTCGGCGTTGCTCCGGCTCTCGCGGTCCGCGCCCCGCGGTCCGCCGTCCGGGCGGTCCTGCGCGGCGGCCCCGCGGGGCGGTCCTGCGGACCCGCTGCTCAGCCGAGCTGCTGCTCGATGGCCCGCAGCTTGCGCTCCAGCGAGTCCAGCTTGGGCATCGACAGGGTGTCGTCGTCCGGCGTCAGGTCGACGGACGGGCTGCGGTAGGACGAGGAGGCGGAGGTTCCGGCGCCCGCGGAGGAGCCGGTGACCGAGCCGCTGCCGACGGAGGTCCGCGAGCGGCGGCCGCCGTCCAGCGAGCTCAGCGCGGCGGGCTCCAGGGCGGAGACGGAGGAGAGAGCGTCGGCCCCGTCGGCTAGGGCAGGCTCCGTAGCGTTCGGGCCGTCTCCGGCAGCGGCGAGCGCGGGCACCTGGCGGCCGGAGCGGTTGCGGGAGAGCATGCCGCCCGACTGGCGGGAGATGGCCTTCAGCTCGGCGCGCTCGCGGCGGTCGGCGCTGCGGGCCCGGATCTTGGCGTCCAGCTTGGCCTGACGCTCCTCGCGGACCTCGTCGACCGCCTCGTCCAGGCTGCGGACGTTCTCCAGCAGCATCAGCGACCAGGCGGCGTAGGTCTCGCGGGGCGCGCGCAGCCAGCGGACGATGCGGATCTGCGGCAGCGGGCGCGGCACCAGGCCCTGCTCGCGCAGCGCGGCCTTGCGGGTCTGCTTCAGCGCGCGGTCGAAGAGGATCGCGGCCGAGATCGACATGCCGGAGAAGAACTCCGGGGCGCCGTCGTGGGCCATGCCGCGCGGGGCGTGCACCCAGTTGAACCAGGCCGAGGCGATCGCGAACACCCAGACCAGCAGACGCGAGCCGAGCGCCGCGTCACCGTGGCTGGCCTCGCGGACGGCGAGCACCGAGCAGAACATCGCGGCGCCGTCCAGACCGAACGGCACCAGGTACTCCCAGCCGTTCGACAGGCCGAGGTTCTCCTTGCCGAAGCCGACCAGGCCGTGGAAGGAGAGCGCGGCCGCGACGCCGGCGCAGCAGAACAGCAGCACGTAGGAGGAGATCCCGTAGATCATCTCCTTGCGCCGGCGGCGCTCCTCGCTCCGCTCCCAGGAGTCGCCCGACTCCTGCTTGCGGCTGTTGTTCTTGAAGCGCAGCGTCGCCACCAGGATGGCGGTGAACAGCAGGGCTGCGCCGCCGATGACGGTCCAGACCAGCTGTATGGAGGTCAGGTTCATTGCGGGTCGGGCCTCGGGTTTCCGCAGGGGACAGGTCACAGTGCGACACGGTGGTCAGGGCTCGTCCCCGGGACCGGGCCTGACGGTGCGTCGTGATCGGACGGGTGCGCCCGACGCGCCCCGGCAAAGGGCGGAGCGGGACACCTGTGCGGCTAGACGATATCGCGTCCGAAGGGGCCGCATGGTACGGGAGGTGAGCTTCGCCCCGCCAATCGACCCGCCGGTGTCCCGGCGGTGTCCGGGGAGCGGCGGTGGGTAGGGGAGTTCGGGTACCCGGCGGGCGGTTGATGCCCGATCATGGAGCGGCGGACCGTCAGAGCGACTGGCGGTGCTGGGGGAGGACGGCATGGCCTCGATTTGGGAGTACCTGCGCGGGGAACGGAGCACCCTCGACACGGGCGGCCAGTTCAAGGTCACCCTGACCAAGTCGTCACCGCAGCACGCGATCACCGGCGCGGCGGCGACCACCGGATACCTCTACGTCAACCTCCACTGGACCACCCGGGTGGGCGGCCCCCGGGCCTCCGCCGGAGAGACCGTCCGACGGTTCTTCAACCCCCGCATCCTGCGCCCGATGGAGCCGGACTCCAGCCAGAACGCCCAGGTCAACGTGGACCTCGACCTGGCCTGCATGTACGAGATGGCGGACGGCAAGCGGGGTGTGGTGCAGCCACTGGGCGGGTACTTCGGCGACCTGCGGAACCCGCCGTACGTCAAGCTCAGCGGGGACGACCAGTACGGGGCGCCGTCCGGCGAGACGATGTACGTCAACCTGGAGAAGAAGGACCAGTTCAAGCGGCTGCTGGTGTTCGTGTACATCTACGACGGCACGCCCGCCTTCGACCAGACCAACGCGGTGGTGACGATCGTCCCGCAGTCGGGGCCGCGGATCGAGGTGAAGCTGGAGGAGCGGGCTCCGGCGGCGCGGTCCTGCGCGGTGGTGCTGATCGAGAACAGCGGGGACAACACGCTGACGGTGCGGCGCGAGGTGCGGTACGTGAACGGCTTCCAGGCGGACCTCGACCGGCTCTACGGCTTCGGGATGCAGTGGCAGCGGGGGTACAAGTCGGAGTGAGGCCGCGGCCCGGTCCGCCCGGTCCGCCCGGTCCGCCCCGGGCGGCCGCGGGCGCGGCGGCTCAGCGCGGCTGGAACTGCGGCCCCTGCGGGGGCAGCGCGAACTCCTCGCCGGACGCCGGCGGCTGCGGGGCCTGCGGCGGGGGGTTCTGGGCGGCGTGCGGGGCCGTGCCCGGCTGCGGGTAGCCGTAGCCGCCCTGCTGCGGGGCCTGGTGGGTCTGCGGCGCCTGCTGGGGGTAGCCGTAGGACGGCGCCTGCTGCTGGGGGTAGCCGTACCCGCCCTGCTGGTGGGTCTGCGGGGCCCGGGGCGGGTAGCCGTAGCCGCCCTGCTGCGGGGCCGGCGCCGTGCTCGGGGCGGGCGGGACGTTCGGCGGCACCGTGGGCGGGTTGGGCGGCGGCGGGGGAGTGTTGGCCGGGACGCCGGCCGGGGCCGCGGCGGCCGGGGCGCCCTGGGCGGAGGGCTGCGCCGCGGGGGCCTGCTGCGGGACGGCCGGGGCGAGCGTGAAGGTGCCGGGCTCGGCGCGGCCGGCCGGCCGCGGGTCCGGCAGCGCGGCGCGCGGGTCCACCGCCGGGGAGGCGGGCGCGGCGGCCTGGGACGGCGCGTCGCCCTCGTCCTCGACGGTGATGCCGAAGTCGGTGGCCAGGCCGATCAGCCCGGACGCGTAGCCCTGGCCGACGGCGCGGAACTTCCACGCGCCCGCCCGGCGGTAGAGCTCGCCCGCGACCAGCGCGGTGACCTCGTCCCCGTCGGCCATCGCGAACTCGGCCAGGGCCGGCGCGCCCTCGCCCGCCGCGGCGTCGAAGAGCAGCAGGCGCAGCCCGCTCACCGAGCGGAAGGGTCCGCCCTCGGAGGAGCCGGCCAGCACCACCCGGTCGACGTCGGCCGGCAGCTTGGCGAGCTCGGCCTCGACGGTGTCGGTGATCTCGCTGCCGTCGGCGGTCTGCTGCTTGGGCAGGTGGCGCACCAGGCCGGAGGGGTGGCGCGGCTGGTTGTAGAAGACGAAATCGGCATCCGAACGGACCTTGCCGCCCGTTCCGAGCAGCAGGGCGGAGGCGTCCACGTCCGGCGCACCGGGCGTGGCGCTCCAGCGCAGCACGGCGCGGACCGCCGCCACCGGCAGTGCGATGTTGGCGCCCTTGGCCATCACGTGCGTCATAGCCGACCATCCTGCCTGTTCGCCACCCCTTCGGACAACGTGACCGGGGGAGGCATCGTGGGGGGACTTTGCCAACGCTTGCGCTTTGTGAAGTGGAAGGTAACCTTCCGAGAATTCGATATTGCGGAACCGCTCGCGGCCCCGGGCCGTCCGTACGATGGGCGGGCAGGAGGCGCCGGGGGCCGGTCGACGACGACCGTCCGGGACCGGGCCGGGAACCACCACGGCCGTCGGGCCGGTTGAACCGGGTGCTGCACCGGGGCTCGTCATCGTCCCTTCCCGCCCCCGCCGGACCGGCGGCCGAACTCCTGAGGAGAGCACTTTGCGCCACTTCGGCCACCTCGCGGACGACGTCCGCGACCGGCTCTTTCTCGCGGCGCCGGGGGAGTTCGCCCCGGACAGTGGCGCGGCGGTGCTGGCCACCGCGCTGGGCGCCACGCTCTACAGTCCGGCCACCCGGCAGACCCTCTGCGGAGACATCCGCAAGCAGGCCGCGCAGGGCGTCGTCTCGATGGTCCTCTGCCTGGAGGACGCCATCGCCGACCACGAGGTGCCGGCCGCCGAGGCCAACCTGGTGGCCCGGCTCGGCGAGCTCTGGACGGAGATCACGGAGGGTCGCGGAACGGCCGACTCCTCCACCGGTCGCGCACAGGATCTTCCCCTGCTCTTCATCAGGGTGCGGACCGCGGCCCAGCTGACCGACCTCGCCGGGCGGCTCGGACCGGCGGTCGCGCTCCTCACCGGCTTCGTCCTCCCCAAGTTCACCGAGGACACCGGCGGGGACTTCCTGGAGGCGCTCGCGGCCGCCGAGGCCGCCACCGGGCACCGGCTCTTCGCGATGCCCGTCCTGGAGTCGCCCGAGCTCGCCCACCTGGAGACCCGCCGCGACCAGCTGTTCGGCATAGCGCGACTGCTCGACAAGCACCGCGAGCGGGTCCTCGCCGTCCGCCTCGGGGTCACCGACCTCTGCTCCGCGTACGGCCTGCGCCGCTCGCCCGACCTGACCGCCTACGACGTCGCGCTGGTCGCCTCGGTGATCGGCGACGTGGTCAACGTCCTCGGCCGCGCCGACGGCACCGGGTTCACCGTCACCGGGCCGGTCTGGGAGTACTTCCCGGTCCAGGAGCGGATGTTCAAGCCGCAGCTGCGCCGCACCCCGTTCGCCGAGGCCGAGCCGTCGCGGGAGGCGGTGCGCCGGCGGATCATCGAGCACGACCTGGACGGGCTGATCCGCGAGATCGAACTCGACCGCGCCAACGGCCTGTTGGGCAAGACCTGCATCCACCCCAGCCACGTCCCCGCGGTGCACGCGCTCTCCGTCGTCACGCACGAGGAGTACAGCGACGCCCGGGACATCCTCCAGCAGGAGCGGGGCGGCGGCGGGGTGCTGCGCTCGGCGTACACCAACAAGATGAACGAGGCCAAGCCGCACCGGGCCTGGGCGGAGCGGGTGATGCTGCGCGCCGAGGTGTTCGGGGTGGCCCGCGAGGACGTCAGCTTCGCGGAGCTGCTGTCGGCCTGCCTCTGCCGTTGAGCGGCGGGGTGCCGGTGCGGGGGTGCCGGGGGGCCGGTTCGGGGGTGCCGGTGCGGGGGCCCTTCCGCCGGGTCCGCCGTCCCACCCGCGCCCGTCGACCCCTCGCGCCCGCCGCCCGGGTGACCCCCGCGGCCCCGAGACCTTGACCGTCCGCACCACCGAAGAACCGAAGGCAGGACCCGTAGTGACAGCACAGCAGGAGCGCACCGAACCGCAGGAGTGGACCGGCCGCTGGGTGGCCGAGCGGGCCGGTGTCGCGCTCACCGGCTCGGAGCGACTCCCCGAACTGGTCGGCCTGGCCCTGCGGGAGAACCCCAGGCGCGCCCACCTGCTGGTCTCCACCGTGCTCGGCAAGCACGTCCCGCAGCGGCCCGCCGTGGTGCACGGCGCCGGCCTGGAACTCGGCCGACGGGTCCGCGAACTGCTCGGCGGGGGTGTCGGGGAAGCCGTCGTGGAGGGCGCTGGGGAGGCTGCCGGGGAGAGCGTGGTGGCCGGTCCGGAGACGGGTGCGGTGGCTGGCCCGGAGACGGGTGCGGTGGCCGGTCCGGAGACGGGTGCGGTGGCCGGTGCCGGGCGCGTCGTGGTGCTCGGCTACGCGGAGACCGCCACCGGCCTCGGCCACAGCGTCGCCGACGGCCTGGACGCGCCCTACCTGCACTCCACCCGCCGCCCGGTGCCCGGACTCGCCCCCGTCGGCGGGTTCGAGGAGGAGCACTCGCACGCCACCTCCCACCTGCTGCTGCCCGCCGACCCCGGGCTGCTCGCCGGCGGCGGGCCGCTCGTCCTGGTGGACGACGAGTTCTCCACCGGCACCACCGTGCTCAACACCATCCGCGAGCTGCACACCCGCCACCCGCGCGAGCACTACGTGGTGGTCGCCCTGGTCGACCTCCGCGGCGCCGCCGACCGGCAGCGGCTCGCCGACACCGCCGCCGAGCTCGGCGTCCGGCTGGATCTGGTGGCCCTCGCCGGCGGCGGCGTCGAGCTGCCCGAGGACATCCTGGAGCGGGCCGGGCGGCTGATCGCCGAGGCCGGTCCGGCACCCGAGCCGCCGGCCGTCGGCGCCGCGCCGCTGGTCCGGGTCGACCTGGCCTGGCCGCCGGGGCTGCCCGACGGCGGGCGGCACGGCTTCACGCCGGAGCACCGGGCGCGGCTGGAGGCGGCGCTGCCGGGGCTGGCGGAGCAGTTGGCGGGGGCCGTCGAGGGCGGCTCCGCGGGGGCCGTCGCGGGCGGTGCCGCGGAGGGTTCGTCCGGGGACCTCCCGGCGGACGGCGGGCGGGTGCTGGTGCTCGGCTTCGAGGAGCTGATGTACGCGCCGCTGCGGCTGGCCGGCGCCCTCGCCGAGCGGCTTCCCGGCGGCGCCGAGCGCGTCCACTGCTCCACCACCACCCGCTCGCCCGTCCTCGCGGTCGACGACCCCGGCTACGCCATCCGCACCCGGCTGGCCTTCCCCGCCCACGACGACCCGGCCGACGACGCCTCCCGCGAGCGCTACGCCTACAACGTCGCCCCCGGCACCGACCCGGCCCGCCGCTTCGCCACCGTGGTGCTGGTCGTCGACGACGTCGCCGACACCCCCGCCCTGCACGAGGGCGAGCGCGCCCTGCTCGGCCAGCTGCGGCGGGTCACCGACCGGGTGGTGCTCGCCGTGCTGCCGTCCCACCGCCCCGTCGCCCTGCCGGCCCCGCTGTACGGCCCGGCGTTCTCCTCCTACCGGGGCGACGAGGTGGCCTGGCTGCTCAAGGACCTCTCCGGGGTCGCCCTGGAGGCGCCCACCGAGGAGCGCGAGGAGGCCGTGCAGAGCGGCGGTGCCCACTACGCCGAGTCGCTGCCGGTCGAGTACCAGCCCAGCCCCGAGTACCAGGAGCTGTTCCACCAGGCCCTGCGGGTCTCCGCCCGGCGGATCGCGCTCGCCGTCGGCACCGTCGCCGAGACCCTGCTGCGGGAGCGCGGCCCCGGCCTGGTGCTCGCCTCGCTGGCCCGCGCCGGCACGCCCGTCGGCATCCTGATCCGCCGCTGGCTCGCCGCCGGGCACGGTGTGGACGCCCCGCACTACGCCGTCTCGATCGTCCGCGGCCGCGGCATCGACCCCGTCGCCCTGCGCTACCTGGACGCCCACCACCGGGCCGCCGACGTGGTGTTCGTCGACGGCTGGACCGGCAAGGGCGCGATCACCCGCGAACTCGCCCGGGCGCTCGAAGGCTCGGGCTTCGACCCCGGCCTCGCCGTCCTCGCCGACCCCGGCCGCTGCGTGTCGACCTTCGGCACCCGGGACGACTTCCTGATCCCCTCCGCCTGCCTCAACTCGACCGTCTCCGGCCTGGTCTCGCGCACCGTGCTGCGGTCCGACCTGATCGGCCCGGACGACTTCCACGGCGCCAAGCACTACACCGAGCTGTCCGGCGCCGACGTCTCCGGGGCCTTCCTGGACACCGTCGAGGACCACTTCCCGGACGTCCGGGCCGAGGCCGTCGCGGCGGCCGACCGGTTCCTGGCCGCCGGGAACACCGCGGAGCGCGTCCCCGACTGGGCCGGCTGGGCCGCCGTCGAACGGATCAGCGCCGAGTACGGCATCGACAGCGTCAACCTGGTCAAGCCCGGTGTCGGCGAGACCACCCGGGTCATGCTGCGCCGCGTCCCCTGGCGGGTCCTGGCCCGTCGCGGCGCGGGCACCGACCTCGACCACGTCCGGCTGCTCGCCGCCCAGCGGGGGGTCCCGGTGGAGGAGGTGGACGACCTGCCGTACTCCTGCGTCGGGCTCATCCACCCCCGTTACTCCCGGGGGGCGACCGGCGCCTCGGGCACGGCCGTCCTGGTGAAGGAGTCCTGAGCCCCGATGACTGGTTACCTGAGCGGTGGCATGAACGGCGGTGCCGCGGGCCGGTTCGTCGTCGCGAGCGACCTCGACCGCACCCTGATCTACTCCAACCGCGCACTCGCCCTCGACGTGCCGGACCGGCTCGCGCCGCGGCTGCTCTCCGTCGAGGTGCACGACGGCAAGGCGCTGTCGTTCATGACTGAGCAGGCCGCCGGACTGCTCGTCGAGCTCGCCCGGGAGGCCGTGTTCGTCCCGGCCACCACCCGCACCCGGGCCCAGTACGAGCGGGTCAGCCTGCCCGGTCCGACGCCCGGCTGGATCCCGTCCTACGCCATCTGTGCCAACGGCGGGCACCTGCTCGTCGACGGCGTGCCGGACGAGGACTGGCGGGCCGAGATGGCCGCCCGGCTGGCCGGCGGGGCGGCGCCGCTGGCCGAGGTCGTCGAGCACCTGGCGCTCTGCGCCGACCCCGAGTGGACGCACAAGCGGCGGGTCGCCGACGAGCTGTTCGCCTACCTGGTGGTCGAGCGCGCCGAGCTGCCGGAGGGCTGGCTCGCGGAGCTCACTGGCTGGTGCGCGGAGCGCGGCTGGAACGTCTCGCTCCAGGGGCGCAAGGTGTACGCGGTGCCGGCGCCGCTCAGCAAGAGCGCGGCGCTGGCCGAGGTCGTCCGCCGGGTGGGCGGGGCCACGGTGCTCGCCGCGGGGGACTCGCTGCTCGACGCGGACCTGCTCCGGGCCGCGGACGCCGCCTGGCGGCCCGGCCACGGCGAGCTGGCCGACACGGGCTGGACAGCGCCCGGCGTCACCGCGCTGGCCGAGGCCGGGGTGGCGGCGGGCGAGGAGATCGCCCGCCGCTTCCTGTCCCGGGTGCGCGGCGAGGCCGTCGAGCCCGACGCCGACGCCGCCGTTCCGGTGGCCTGAGGGGCGGCGGGCGCTCTCTTCGTCGAGCCTGCTGCGGAGCTTGTCGTGGACCTTGTCGTGGAGGTTGTCGTGGGGCTCGTTGTCGAGTGCCGAGCCCCGGCCGCCTGCCGCTAGCCGCAGCACCCCCCGCCGCAGCAGCCCCCGCCGCCACCGGCGGACGGGGCCTGCTGCGGCGCGGCGCCGGCCGAGGCCGCACCGGTGACGGCGATGGTCGACAGCAGCTTCACGGTGTCCTGGTGGCCCTGCGGGCAGACGGCGGGGTCGTTGGCCTGCGCCATCGCGCGGCGGAGCTCGAACGTGGCGCCGCAGGCGCGGCAGCGGAAGTCATAACGAGGCATGTCCGCCAGCGTATCCGCGCCCCCGGCTCCACCGCGCCCTTCCGCCGGGGCTCTTCCTCTCCCGGGGCACGCTCCCTCCGGCCCTGGGGCGTGTCTTGTGGATCACTGCCGGGCCCGCGACGCCGGGGCACGCACGCCCCCGGCCTTCGGCCGGGAGGTACCCCCACCGCAGTGGCTCCCTCCTCCGCCTTGCGATGCACGCACCCCAACATCGCGGCCTGTCCGACAAGATCCGCAGGACACGCCCTAGCGCTGTCCGCCGCCCAGGTCGCCGCGGATCAGCTCCACCACGTTCGCCGCGGTGTCCCGGACCGCCGCCAGCTCGGTCAGGAAGTGCCAGTAGTCGGGGTGCCGCCCGGCCGCCTCCAGCTCGGCGACCGCGCGGTCCAGCCGGGCCACCGCCGCGTCCAGCGGTCCGGCGTGCCGGGGGTCCGGCGCGTGCCGCCCCGCCATCGCGAGCCGCTGGGCGTCGCGCAGCGCGAACCGGGCCCGCTCGACCTCCTTGTTCGGGTCGATCTGCACCTCGTTCAGCTGCCGCAGCCGGTCGTTCACCGCGACCACCGAACCGTCCGCCGTGTCCAGCAGCGCGCGCACCGTGCCGAGCGCCCCGGTGGCGTCCGCCCAGCGCTGTTCGTCCCGGGCCCGGGCGGCCTCGGCGAGCCTGGCCTCGGCCGCCCGCCCGGCCTCCGCCACCTGGTCCGGTACCCGCTGGAGGTCCTGCCAGCACGACGTCGCGAACCGCCGGCGCAGCTCGCTCAGCGCCGGCTCCACCGTGCCGGCCCTGGTCTCCAGCGCCTGGATCCTGGTCCGCAGACTGGCCACCCGCCGGTCGATCTCCCGGGCCCGCTCCGGCAGCTGCCCGGCCTCCGCCGCGATCGCCTCCGCGCGCTCCCGCACCCGGTCCGCCCGCTCCAGCGTGCCCGGCACCCCGTGCCGGGCCACGCCCTCGTTCAGCCGCCCCAGCTCCGGCGCCAGCTCGGCCAGCCGCGCCGCCAGCTCGTCCGCCCGCAGCCCGGCGCCGCGCGCCGCGTCCAGCGCGTTGCTGGCGTCCAGCAGCGCCCGCCTGGCCTGGTCGATCGCCGGGGTCACCCGCATCAGCTGGGACTCCGCCCGGTCCAGCGCCGGCCGCAGCCTGCGCAGGAAGTCGTTCAGCTCGGCGAGCGCCGAACCGAGCTGGCCCTTCACGTCGTCCAGCTGGTGCTTGGCCCGGGCGGCGGCCCCGGACTCCAGGTCCTCCGCGTCGAGATCGTGCGCGTCCAGCGCGGTCAGGTAGTTCACGGTCACCTGGTCGACCCGGCCCGAGATCGCCTCGAAGTCCGAGACCGCGCGCCGGGCCGTCGCACTGTCCCCCGCGGAACGCACCGTCTCCACCGCCAGCCGCACCTCGCGCTGGGTCGAGTCCACGTCGTAGAACGCCTGCTGCGCCGCATCCCGCGCGGCCCGGGCGTCCGCCCGCATCCCGTCGCCCCCGCGCCGCCCCCACCAGCCCCCGCCGGCCCCGAACGACGCCGCCCCCGCGGCCCCCAGCGCACCCGCGACGACCAGCGGCAGCACCAGCGCCTCGGCCACCGCACTCCCCGGCCACCGCCGCCCGCGCCCGCTACCGCCGCCCACCCTCACTGCGCGCTCCCTGGTTCCGACCGTTGATCCACGCCCATTCTTCCCGATCACCCCACCCGACCGGCACCCCACCCGCCCCACCCCCTCGACCACCTGCACCACACCACCCCCCGGACCAGGTACCCTAAGCTTTCGTCGTGCGCCCGAACCGGGCCGCCCGACCGGGGGCGCGTAGCTCAGTGGTAGAGCGCTGCTCTTACAAAGCAGATGTCGGCGGTTCGAAACCGTCCGCGCCCACAGATGAGAAGGGCCGGTTCCCCGGGGGCCGGCCCTCGGTGTTTTGGTGCCCGGGGTGGGGGTGTTCGGGAGGCGGGGTGGGGTGGGGTGTGTTTGTGTGGGCACACACCGCTTGGGAGAGGTGATCCTCCGTGACCATGCCGCCGTTCGGGACCAACGACCCGTTCTCGGATCTGCTCAGCCGGTTCTTCGGGATGAGCCCCCTGGCCTCCCCGCCCGCAGTGCAGCGGGTGCCGATCGGGCGGCTGCTCAGTGAGTCGGCCCAGGAGTTGCTCGCCGCGGCCGCGCAGCGGGCGGCCGAGGACGGGAGCAGCGACCTCGACACCGCGCACCTGGTGTGGGCGGCCACCCGGGTGGAGCCGTCGCGCCGGATGCTGGAGCGGGCCGGGGTCGATCCGGACCGCCTGGCCGGGGACCTGGAGGAGGCGCTGCCGGCCGGGGCGGGGACGCCGACGGCCGACGGGCAGCCTGCGCTGACGCCGGCGGCCAAGCGGGCGCTGCTGGCGGCGCACGCGCGGTCGCAGGCGGCCGGGGCCTCGTACATCGGGCCGGAGCACATCCTCGGCGCGCTGCTGGACGAGGAGCGTTCGGGGGCGGGTGCGGCGCTGCGCAGCGTCGCGCCGTCGCAGGAGGCGCTGCGCACCGTGCTGGACGGCCGGGGGACCGGGGGCGAGCGCGGTTCCGGCGGCGCGCGGCCGAGTGCCACGCCGACGCTGGACGAGTACGGCCGCGATCTCACCGAGGAGGCCCGGGCGGGCCGGCTGGACCCGGTGGTGGGCCGGGCGGAGGAGATCGAGCAGACGGTCGAGATCCTCTCCCGCCGGACCAAGAACAACCCGGTGCTGATCGGCGAGCCGGGTGTCGGCAAGACGGCGATCGTGGAGGGCCTGGCCCAGCGGATCGTCTCCGGGGACGTTCCGCAGAGCCTCAGGGAGAAGCGCGTCGTCACCCTGGACCTCACCGCCCTGGTGGCCGGCTCCAAGTACCGGGGCGAGTTCGAGGAGCGGCTGAAGAACGTGATCGACGAGGTCACCGAGGCCGAGCAGAGCGTGATCCTGTTCCTCGACGAGCTGCACACCGTGGTCGGTGCGGGCGGTGGCGGCGAGGGGTCGATGGACGCGGGCAACATCCTCAAACCGGCGCTGGCCCGGGGCGAGTTGAGCGTGGTCGGCGCGACCACCCTGGACGAGTACCGCAAGCACGTGGAGAAGGACGCCGCGCTGGAGCGCCGCTTCCAGCCGGTGCTGGTGCCCGAGCCGACGGTCGAGGAGACGGTCGAGATCCTCCAGGGGCTGCGCGACGCCTACGAGGCGCACCACCAGGTGCGGTTCACCGACGGCGCGCTGGACGCCGCGGCCACGCTCTCGGACCGCTACGTCAGCGACCGGTTCCTGCCGGACAAGGCGATCGACCTGCTGGACCAGGCCGGCGCCCGGGTGCGGCTGCGCAGCCTGAGCGGTTCGACGCTCGCGATGCCGGTGCAGGACCGGATCACCAAGCTGCGCCGTGAGCTGGAGGAGGCGGTGGCGGACGAGGAGTTCGTCCGGGCCGCCAACCTGAAGACCGAGCTGCGGCAGACAGAGGACGAGCTGGCCGCGGTCGCCGAGTCCCGGGAGGAGGTGGTGGAGGTCACCGCGGACGACATCGCCCAGGTGCTCTCCAGCCGCACCGGCATCCCGGTGGCGGAGCTGAACTCGACCGAGCGCGAGCGGCTGCTGAGGCTGGAGGAGCACCTGCACGAGAAGGTGATCGGCCAGGACCAGGCGGTCACCGCGGTCGCCCAGGCGGTGCGGCGCGGCCGGGCGGGGATGGGTGACCCGGACCGTCCGACCGGCTCGTTCCTCTTCCTCGGCCCGACCGGTGTCGGCAAGACCGAGCTGGCGAAGGCGCTCGCCGCGCTGCTGTTCGGCGACCCGGACCGGATGATCCGCTTCGACATGAGCGAGTTCCAGGAGAAGCACACCGTCTCCCGGCTGGTCGGCTCCCCGCCCGGGTACGTCGGCTACGACGAGGCGGGCCAGCTCACCGAGGCGGTGCGCCGCAAGCCGTACAGCGTGCTGCTGTTCGACGAGGTGGAGAAGGCCCACCCGGATGTCTTCAACCTGCTGCTCCAGGTGCTCGACGACGGCCGGCTGACGGACGCGCAGGGCCGCACGGTCGACTTCCGCAACACCGTGGTGATCATGACGAGCAACATCGGCTCGCAGCGGATCCTCGACCACGCGGGCAACGTCGACGAGATCAGGGACGACCTGATGCGGGATCTGCGGGGCCAGTTCCGGCCCGAGTTCCTCAACCGGATCGACGAGGTGATCGTCTTCCACGGGCTCACCCGCAAGGACCTGCTGCAGGTGGTGGACCTGCTGCTGGACCGCACCCGGCGCCGGCTCAGGGCCCAGGACGTCGGGCTGGACGTGACCGAGGGCGCGAAGGAGTGGCTGGTGAACCGGGGCTACCAGCCGGAGTTCGGCGCCCGGCCGCTGCGCCGGACGATCCAGCAGGAGCTGGACAACCGGATCTCCAACCTGCTGCTGGACGGCACCGTGCAGGAGGGCGACACGCTGGTCGCGGAGGTGTCGGACGGCGGGCTGGTGGTGGTGCCGGGCCGTCCGGAGCGGTCGGCGACCTTCGAGGAGGCGGAGGCCGACGCGAAGGCCAGGGCGGACGCGGACGCCGGCACGGCGGACTAGCGGAACCGCCGGGCGACCGGGCGACCGGACGCAGCGGGCGGCCCGCCACCGGCG
>NZ_JBHJRC010000204.1:0-15512 GCF_042261735.1 Kitasatospora sp. NPDC056327
ACGGCGCGGCGCCCGCCCCGCCGGGTGGCGGAACGGGCGCCGGACGGCACCGGGGTGCCGGTGGATCAGATCTGGACGCCGAAATCCTGGGCGATGCCGGCCAGGCCGGAGGCGTAGCCCTGGCCGACCGCGCGGAACTTCCACTCGGCGCCGTTGCGGTAGAGCTCGCCGAAGATCATGGCGGTCTCGGTCGCGGCGTCCTCGGAGAGGTCGTAGCGGGCGAGCTCGGTGCCGCCGGCGGCGTTCACCACGCGGATGTAGGCGTTGCGGACCTGGCCGAAGTTCTGCGACCGGGCGACGGCGTCGTAGATCGAGACCGGGAAGGTGATCCGGGCGGCCTCGGCCGGCAGCGAGGCGAGGTTGACGTTGATCGCCTCGTCGTCGCCCGCGCCCTCGCCGGTGCGGTTGTCACCGGTGTGGACGACGGTGTTGTCCGGGGTGCTGGTGTTGTTGAAGAAGACGAAGTGGCCGTTGGACAGCACCTTGCCGTCCGCGTTCAGCACGATCGCGCTGGCGTCCAGGTCGAACTCGGCACCGGTCGTGGTGCGGACGTCCCAGCCGAGGCCGACGGTGACCGCGGTCAGGCCGGGGGCCTCCTTGGTCAGCGAGACGTTGCCACCCTTGGAGAGGCTCACTGGCATGGTGTGTGCAGTCCCTTCGATTGCTTGTTGCCGGGGATAACGCGGGAACCCGCGGGGTTGGTTCCGCGCGACCGGGCCTTTTCCGACGTCGTCACCGGAGCGGGTGTGCCCCCGTCAGACGCGCCGGAACCGGCCCTGCAGTTCCCAGACTGCCGGATTGTCGGCGAGGTCGGGGTGCATGTCGAAGAGATCCGCGAGGGTGTCCTGGAGGAAGTCGCGGGCCTCGCGGCGCAGGTCGCCGTGGCGCACCACGACGGGCGGCTCGTCGGGCAGCCAGGTGGCGGTGACCTCGACCCAGTTGAAGCGGCGGGCGAACCGCAGCAGCTCGGTGTTCTGGGTGAAGTCCAGATCGGCGGTCTGCACCCGGGCGGCGCGGCCGCCGGCCGGGTCACGGTCGAGTTCCTCGACGATGTCGCAGAGCGCCCAGGCGAAGTCCAGCACCGGGACCCACCCCCAGGCCGTGGACAGGTCCGCGCCCTCGGCGTCGAGGTGGACGTCGCCGCAGAACAGGTCGTACCGCAGTTCGCGCACGCCCGCGGTCCGGTAGTCGGTCTGCGGGGGGTCGGGGAAGCGGTTGGAGAGGGAGTAGCCGAGCTCGATCACACAGGCCATTGTCGGGGCTGTCCGGTCCCGGCCGGATAACCGGGTGACCGGCGCGGCCCGGCGCGGGATGATGGACGCATGCCCGAGCCCATCCGCGTACGGGGATCGGTGGTCGTCCCCGACGCCGAGCTCGTCTGGCGCTTCTCGCGTTCCTCCGGCCCCGGCGGCCAGCACGTGAACACCTCCGACACCCAGGTCGAGCTCCGCTTCGACCTGGCGGCCTCCGCGGCGCTGCCCGAGGTCTGGAAGGAGCGCGCCCTGGAACGGCTGGCCGGACGGCTGGTGGACGGGCGGGTGCTGGTGGTCCGGGCCTCCGAGCACCGCTCGCAGTGGCGCAACCGGGAGGTCGCCGCGGCCCGGCTGGCCTCGCTGCTCGGCGAGGCGACCGCGCCGCCGCCGAAGGCGCGCCGGGCGACCAGGCCGAGCCGGGGCACGGTCGAGCGGCGGCTCGCCGGGAAGCGGCACCGCTCCGAGCTGAAGCAGGGCCGGCGCTCCCCACGCGGCGGAGAGTAGGCGGACCGGCGGGTCCGGCCCTCCCCCCGGGGGAGCCGGTCCGGCCCGTGCCGGTCCCTGTCGGTTCAGCCCAGTGCGCGGTAGCCGCCGCGGAAGTACAGCAGCGGCCGGCCGCCGGGGTCCGGCACCCGGGCCTCCAGGACGCGGCCGAGCAGCAGGGTGTGGTCGCCGGCGGCGATCCGCTGCTCGGTGCGGCACTCCACGGTGGCGAGCGCGCCGTCGATCAGCGGGGCCCCGCTGTGCGGGCCGCGGTGGTGCGGGGCCTCGGCGAACAGCAGCCGGTCGCTGAGCCGGCCCTTCATGGCGAACCGCGAGCCGAGCGCCTTCTGCTCCTGGGAGAGCAGGGACACCGCCCACGTTTCGGCACGGGAGAGGACCTCGTCCATCCGGGAGTCCTCCCGGACGGAGATCAGGACCAGCGGGGGCTCCAGCGAGACGGAGAGGAAGGACGTGGCGGTCATGCCGGCGTCCTCGCCGTCGTCCGGGTCGTGGACGGTCACCAGGCTCACGCCGGCGGCGAGCTGGGACAGCGCCGCCCGGAACTCGTCGGGGGTCGCGTGGGAGGCAGCTTCGGGCTGCGGGGACGGGTACACGTACCGCACGGTAGCCCGCGTCCGGGGCCGGGGACATCGGGCCGTGGTCGTAGGACCAGCGGCGCAGCCGCGCTCGGTCCGGGGCGTCGGGAAGGTCACGTTCCGCGTCCGGTCTCACCCCCAGGGGTGAAGGGGAGGGCCTGAGCGGCGGGCACCGGACTACAGCGGGCGGCCCGGCCGGCCGACCACGGGAATTGTGCCGATTGCGGTTCGTGTCCCGGTAGCGGGCGGATGAACCGGTGACGGGCCCATCCGTGTCGTGTGATTTAAGTCACAAGTGCTGACCTATTGCTGACCGAGCGTGCCGAACGCTGTGCTCCCTGTGATTCAGTTCTTCTGGCAATCGGACGATAACCAATCAAGACCTATCCGAAGCAGCCGGGGAGCCCCCGCATGGAAGCCGAGTCGGAGCCGTACGTCCGTCTCGCGACCCTCCGCACCTTGCACCGGGTCGTGGCGGACCTCAACGCTGCCCGCAGCCTGGCGGGAACGCTGCAGGCGGTGGTCGAGGGCGCGGTGCACGGACTCGGATTCGACGCCGCCGCGGTCAGCCTGGTCCGGCCGGACGGCGATCTGGTGGTGGCGGCCGTCTGGGAGCTGGAGGAGAGCGCCATGGGCGGCCCCTCCGTCCTGCTCGGCCAGGTCGGCTCCCGGGAGTCCTGGGACCGGCTGCTCGGCGTCAGCGACCACTGGGGCACCCTGCGCTTCCTCCCCTACGACCGCGGCTGGGCCGTCGCCAGCGACATCCCGCGCTGGATCGGGGACGGCCCGATGCCGGTCTACGCCAACGACTGGCACCCCGCCGACGGTCTGCTCGCCCCGATGTACAGCGCCGGCGGCGACCTGCTCGGCGTCCTCTCGGTGGACCGCCCGCGCAGCGGCAAGCGCCCCGGGGCCTGGACCCGCGAGGCGCTGGAGATGTTCTCCCTGCAGGCCTCCATCGCGATCGGCAACGCCCGGCTGCGCGCCGAGATGCAACGCGCGCTGGCCCGCCTGGAGAAGGAGCAGCAGGCGCTGCGGGCCAGCGAGGAGAGCTTCCGCCAGGCCTTCGAGTACGCCCCCAGCGGGATGGCCATCACCGAGCTGCACGGTGCCGGACGCGGCCAGCTGACCAGGGTCAACGACGCGCTCTGTCGTCTGCTCGGCCGCCCCCGGGCGGTGCTGCGCCAGCAGAGCTTCGCCGACCTGGTCCACCCCGACGACCGGGCCCTGCTGGAGCGCACCAGCGCGGAGAGCGGCCGGGCGGAACTGCGACTCTCCCGCCGGGACGGCGGCTACCAGTGGGTCTGCCTGCGGAACTCGATCGTGGCCGACGCCGCCGAGGGCCCGAGCTTCCTGCTCACCCACGTCGAGGACATCGAGGACCGCAAGCGGCACGAGCTCCAGCTCGCCCACCGGGCCAGCCACGACGCGCTCACCGGCCTGCCGAACGGCGCCGAGCTCAAGGCCCGGCTCGGCCGCCGGCTCTGCGGCTACCCCCAGGCGGTCGCCGCCGGGCACCAGACCGGGCCGGCCGACGCCGGTCACGCCGCGGCCGGGTACGGGAGCGGCGGCCACGGGAGCGCCGGGTACGTCCCCGCCGGCTACCCGCAGGCGGGCCGGCCGGGCGGGGCCGGAGCCCCGGAGGACGGCTACGGCGGGTACCCGGAGGGGCTCTTCGGTGAGGCCCACCACCCGCCGGGCGGGTACCCCGGTCCGGAGCCGGTGCCCGGGCACGCCTACCCCGACGGCTACCCGGCGCCGGCCGGCGACGGCACGGCGGGGGCGAACGGCCGCGGCGAGCACGTGCACGCGGTGGTCCCGGCCGACCAGGGCCCGGGCGGGGAGCAGTGGTCCGGTCCGTTCCGCTCGGGCGCCGCCGCGGCGGCCGTGGAGAAGGGGCTCGCGGTGATCTTCTGCGACCTCGACGGCTTCAAGTCCATCAACGACCGGTTCGGCCACAACGCCGGCGACGCCGTCCTGGTCGAGGTCGCCCGCCGGCTCAGCGGGGCCGTGCGCGACGGCGACACGGTGGCCCGGCTCGGCGGCGACGAGTTCGTGGTGCTCGCCGACGGCATCGGCCGGGACGAGGCGAAGGACCTCGCCCACCGGCTGCGCAACGCGATCATCCCGCCGATGCGGATAGACGGCCGGGCGATGCGGGTCGGCGTGAGCCTGGGCATCGGCTGGGCGGGCTGCGGGATGAGCATCGAGGAAGTGCTGCACACCGCCGACGAGCGGATGTACGACGAGAAGCGGGCCAGGGGCGGCGCGGTGCGCGGGACCCGGGGCGAGCGCTCCCACCGGAGGGCCGGCTGAGGGTCCGTCCGGGCCCGTACGACCGGCTCCGGGCCGTCGCCCGCCCACCGGTTGTCAAGGGGTCTTTCAGGAGCGTCCGCGGCGGCAGGTAGGGTTCCGGGGTACGAGCGACCACGACCAGCGCCGGCGGCACGGCAGCCAGGCGGCGCGACCGCGATGGGGGAGTTGACCACCGTGACCACCGCCGGCAGCAGCGGAGCGCCCCAGGGCCCGGAGGACGGCGCCCCGCAGGAAGACGATCCGTTCGGCTACCTCTACCGTCCGGCCGACGGCGGCTCCGGCCAGCCGGCCGAGCCGCAGCAGGGGGTGCCGCGCACCCCGTACAGCCGGCCGATGGAGGTCGGCCGCGCCCAGTACGGCCAGCCGCCGCGCCCGCAGCAGCCCTACCCGCCGCAGCAGCAGGGCTACCCGCAGGCCCAGCCGCAGCAGCCCTACCCGCAGCAGCAGTACCCGCCGCAGGGCGAGTTCGCCGCGGCCCCGACCCAGCAGACCGGCCGTTACGCCGAGCACTCCCGCCCGCAGCCGGGCGAGGAGCGGCCGTCCGGCGGCAGCGGCCGGGGCAAGGGCGCGGTGATCGGCGCGGTCGCGGTCGTCGCGGCGGTCGCGATCGGCGCGGGGATAGCGCTCTCGGGCGACCCCGACAAGGACGGCGACAAGGACGCGAAGGGCGGCGGCAGCTCGGCGAGCGCCCCGGCCACCCCGGGCGCCACGACGGCCTCCACCCCGGCCGCTTCGGCCTCGGCCACTCCCTCGGCGACCGCCGCCGGCGGGCTGGGCACGGTGGACGCGAACCAGCTGCAGGGGCAGAACGCGCCGTCCGGCAACACCGTCAAGGGGGCCAGGTCGGCGGACGGCGGCTACCTGACGCTCGGCCCGGGCGGGACGGTCACCTGGACCGGGGACCTGGCGGCGGCCGGCACCTACAAGTTCACCGTGCACTACAACAACCCGGGCGCCGACGTCCGGGCGACGATGGCGGTCAACGGCAAGGACTGGCCGGGCGGGTCGAACTTCAAGAACTACTCGCCGGGCAAGGACCCGGCCGGGTCCTGGTTCAACACCTACATAACGCCGCCGATGGTGGCGGGGACGAACACGATCGTGATCTCGCTGCCGGCGGGCAGCGGCGCGATCCTGATCGACCAGGTGCAGCTGGAGGCCACCGCCGGGTAGCCGCCCCGGACGCACGGCGGCCGCCCGTTCCCCGTGGGGGAGCCGGGCGGCCGTCGCGTCGGGCGGGCCGGGTGCCGGGTCAGCCGGAGACGAGCGGGGCGAAGCGGTCGCCGCCGGTGATCCACTCGCCGCGGCGCATGACCGCGACCAGGTCGTACGTCGCGGAGTCGACGACGGCGAGGTCGGCGAACTTGCCGGGCTCCAGGGAGCCGACCCGGTCGGCGAGGCCGAGCAGCCGGGCCGGGACGGCGGAGAGCGACTCGACGGCCTGCACGAGGCCGAGGCCGTTGACCGTCACCGAGCGCTTGAACGCGACGTCCAGGGTGAGCGTCGAACCGGCGATCGCGCCGCCCTCGACCAGCCGGGCCACCCCGTTCCTGACCTCGACCTGGAGCGGGCCGAGCGGGTAGAGGCCGTCGCCCATGCCGGCCGCGCCCATGGCATCGGTGATCAGGGCGACCCGGGAGGCGCCGGCGGTGCGGTAGGCGAGGTCCAGCACCGACGGGTGCAGGTGGACGCCGTCGTTGATCAGCTCGACGGTGACCCGCTCGTCCTCCAGCAGCGCCACGATCGGGCCGGGCGCGCGGTGGGCGATGCCGGGCATGGCGTTGAAGAGGTGGGTGGCGACGGTGGCGCCAGCCTCGATGGCCTCCAGCGTCTTGGCGTAGTCCGAGTCGGTGTGGCCGACGGCGGCGATCACGCCGAGGTCGGCGAGCATCCGCACGGAGTCCAGGCCGCCGGGCAGCTCGGGTGCCAGGGTCACCATCCGGGCGTGGCCGCGGGCGGCGTCGACCAGCTTGCGGACCAGCGCCGGGTCGGGCTCGCGCAGCAGGTCGGGGCGGTGGGCGCCGCAGCGGTTGTGCGAGATGAACGGGCCCTCGAAGTGGATGCCGGCGAGGACGCCGTCCTCGACGAGTTCGGAGAGCACCGCCGCCTGGCGGATCAGGTCGTCGATCTCACCGGTGACAGTGGAGGCGACCGTGGTGGTGGTGCCGTGCTCCAGGTGGGTCCGGGCGACCTTGAGGGCCTCCTCGGCGATGCCGGAGGCGTAGGAGGCGCCGCCGCCGCCGTGCACGTGCAGGTCGACGAAGCCGGGGACGACGGTGTACCCGGTGAGGTCGAGGTCGCCGGGCGTGCCGGCGCCGCCGAGGCCGGCGATCCTCTCGCCCTCGACGGCGAGGCGGTCGCCCTCGACGACACCGCCGGGCAGGACCAGCCGGGCGCCGGACAGTGCGAGTCGGTCCGCGGTCACGCGGTCACCTCCATGGAGAGCAGATCCCAGGCGAGCAGGCCCGCGCCCAGCGACGCGGCGGTGTCTTTGAGCATGGCGGGTACGACCTCGGGGGGCATCTGGAAGGTCAGCCGCTCGGTGACCGCCGCCCGCAGCGGGGTGAAGAGGGTGTCCCCGGCCTCGGCCAGCCCGCCGCCGACGATGATCCGGGACGGGTCGAGCAGGCTCTGGGCGAGGACGATGCCGTCGGCCAGTGCCTCCACCGCGCCCTGCCAGACGGCGAGCGCGCGCGGGTCCCCGGCGTCCACCGCGACGGCGCAGGATGCCGCGTCGGCGTCGGGGTCGCCCACGGCCTCGGCCCAGGCGCGGGACACGGCGGAGGCGGAGGCGAGGGTCTCCAGGCAGCCGCGGGCGCCGCAGCCGCACTGCGGACCGCCGGGCCGGACCACCACGTGGCCGATCTCGCCGCCGTAGCCGTGGGCTCCGGCCTCGATCCGGCCGTCGATGCCGATGGCGCCGGCGATGCCGGTGCCGAGGGCGATGAAGAGGAAGCGCCCGACGCCCCGGCCGCCGCCGAGCCGGCCCTCGGCGAGGCCGCCGGACCGCACGTCATGGCCCAGGGCGACCGGCATCGCGCCGCCGTCCGGGCCGGCCAGGCGCTCGCCCAGCAGCTTGCGCAGGGGGAGGTCCCGCCAGCCGAGGTTGGCGGAGAAGACCGCTATGCCGTGCTTCTCGTCGATCGTCCCCGGGACGGCGACGCCCGCCGCCAGGGGCGCGACGCCGAAACGGCTGCGGCCCTCGTCCGCCAGATCGGCGGCGAAGTCGAGGATGGCGGAGACCACGGCGTCCGTGCCGTGTTCCCGCCCGGTCGGTCGGCGTGCTTCGAACAGCACGGAGCCGTCCTGGGCGAGCAGCGCGGCCTTCATGCCGGTGCCGCCAACATCGAGTGCGATGACGTGCTTCACGGAGGACAGTTTCCCTTGGCCGGGTCTAAGAGGTCTAGTCCAGTTGTCGGATTGGTCTGGTCCAGAGGAGTGAGCTTTGTCGCAGAAGCGTGTGGTGTGCGGCACTTTGCGCGAGCCCCCGGGGAGGGGCCGGGGACAGGTCCGGCAGGTCGGACTCGCGGATTTTGTTGCGCGGTGTGCAACAAATCCCGCACTTCGATAACTACCCGGCGCCGGGGGGCCCGGGATGTGGACCGCCGTGTGCCCGGTTTGGCACCCTTGCGGCCTCCCCCCGGCCGGATCTCCCCCGATCCGGTCCGTTGCACCTCAGGATCCCCCCGAAGGCGGTACCCGCGTTGGACAGGCGCGCCCAGGTCCCCACCCGGTTGTTCGGCGTCGCGACGGCAGGAGCCATGGCCGGAGCGCTGGTGCTCACCGGCTGCGGCGGCCAGGACGACGGCCCGGTCACCCTCCGGCTGGTCGCGGCCGACTACGGCGAGAGCGCGGACACCAGCTCCAAGCTGTACTGGGACGACGTCGCCCGCCGCTTCGAGGCCGCGAACCCCGGCATCAGGATCGACGTCGACGTGCAGAGCTGGACCGACATCGGCAAGCGGGTCGACGAACTGGTGAAGAGCGGCAAGTCGCCCGACCTGCTGCAGACCGGCGGTTTCGCCGACCAGGCCGCCGCCGACCGGCTGTACACCGCCACGGACGTGCTGTCCCTGGAGACCCAGGCCAACATGATGGAGTCGTTCTCGCACGCGGGGCAGGTGCTCGGCACGCAGTACGGCATCCCGTTCGTCTCCTCCTCCCGGGTGCTCTTCTACAACAAGGCCGTCTTCCAGAAGGCCGGCATCACCCAGCCGCCCGCCACCTGGAACGAGCTCAGGACGGCCGCGGAGAAGATCAAGGCCAAGGTCCCCGGCGTCACGCCGTACGGGCTGCCGCTGGGGCCCGAGGAGGCACCGGCCGAGTCGATGCTCTGGACGCTGAGCGGCGGCGGCAGCCTCTCCGACGACGTCGGCAACTACACCATCGACAGCAACCAGAACCAGGCGACCTTCTCCTGGCTGAAGTCCAACCTGGTCGTCACCGGGCTGACCTACCCCGAGCCCGGCAAGATGAACCGCACCCCGGTGTTCAGCGACTTCGCGGCCGGCAAGGTCGCGATGCTCAACGGGCACCCGACGCTGCTGCGGATGGCCGGCAAGGCCAAGATCGACTTCGGTACGGCGCCGATCCCGAAGAAGGACGGCCTGGCCAAGACCGGCAGCCTCGGCGTGGCCGACTGGATGATGGCGTTCAAGGCCAACGGGCACAAGAACGAGATCCGCAAGTTCCTGTCCTTCGTCTACGCCAAGGACAACCAGCTCAAGTTCGACGAGACCTACAACCTGCTGCCGGTCACCCAGGACGCGTTCGACGCCCTGACCAAGGACCCCAAGCACGAGGACCTCAAGCAGTTCGCCGTCGGCCTGGGCAACGCCAGCTTCTACCCGTTCGGCGACCCGGCCTGGGCCGAGGTCTCCGACCGGATCAAGGCCGGCATCGGCTCCGCGGTGACCGGCGACGCCAAGCCGGTGCTGGAGGACCTCCAGCAGGCGGCGGTGAAGGAGGCGGCCCGGATCCGCAAGTGAGTCCGGATCCGTGAGTGGCCCCGGATCCGCTGGTGGGTCCGGGGCCGTGTCGGGCCCGCGGGGGAGAATGGCACTCCGCAGGGACGGACGGAGGTGGCCCGGATGGGCGCGGACGAGGAGGCGGCGGCCGGGGAACCGGCGGCCGGGGCGGACGCGGCGGACACGGCCGGGCGGGAGCCCGGCCCCCGGCGCCCGGCCGGGCTGGACGGACGGGACCGGGCCGTGCTGGAGCTGGAGGGCCGCTCCTGGCGGACGGCCGGCGCCAAGGAGCGGGCCGTCCGGGAGGAGCTGGGGCTCTCCGGCACCCGGTACTACCAGCTGCTGAACGGGCTGCTGGACCGCCCGGAGGCGCTGGCGCACGCGCCGGTGCTGGTCAACCGCCTGCGCCGGGTCCGGGCCGCCCGCCGGGCCGCCCGCCAGCAGCCCGGCACCCGGCCGGCCGACGGGTGACCCCGGCCGGTCGTGGGTACGGTGCCGGGCATGGGCCTTGCCGAGATTGCGCGACCGCTGACCGATGCCGGGCACGCGGGGCTGGCGGCGTTGCTCGCCGCACCCCGTGACGCCGTGATCGCCCTCGACTTCGACGGCACGCTCGCACCGATCGTCCCCGACCCGGGCCGGGCCCGGGCGCACCCCGCCGCGGCGCCCGCGCTGCGCGCGCTGGCACCGCGGGTCGGCACGGTCGCGGTGGTGACCGGCCGTCCGGCGGAGCTGGCCGTGGAGTACGGCGGGCTCGCCGGTCTCGCCGGGGTGGTGGTGCTCGGGCACTACGGCGCCGAGCGCTGGGAGGCCGGCAGGCTGACCGCGCCCCCGCCGCACCCGGGCGTCGCCGCCGCCCGGGCGGAGCTGCCGGGGGTGCTGGCGGCGCTCGGCGCGCCGGACGGCACCTGGGTCGAGGACAAGGGCCGCTCGGTGGCCGTGCACACCCGGCGGACGGCCGAGCCGGTGGCCGCGTTCGAGCTGCTGCGCGGGCCGGTGGACGCGCTGGCGGCCGGGCACGGGCTGGTGGTGGAGCCGGGCCGGCTGGTGCTGGAGCTGCGCCCGCCGGGGGTGGACAAGGGCGCCGCGCTGACCGCGCTGCTGCGCGAGCGGAACGCCCGGTCGGTGCTCTACGCGGGCGACGACCTGGGCGACGTGCCGGCCTTCGCGGCGGTGGAGAAGCTGCGCGGGGAGGGCCTGGCGGGGCTGCTGGTGGCCAGCGCCGCGGTGGGGGACGCGCCGGTGCGCGAGCTCGCCGACCGGGCGGACCTGGTGGTCCCGGGCCCGGCCGGCGTCGCGGAACTGCTCGCCGCGCTGGGGGAGGAGCTCAGCCGGCCGCGGTGACGCGCAGCGCGTCGAGCTGGTCGAGGAACCACTGCCGGGGCGGCAGCGCCGTCGCGGCGGCGGCCAGCCGCTTGGTGCGGTCGGCCCGCTCCCCGGCCGGCATGGTGAGTCCGGCGTGCAGCGCCTCGGCGGTCGCCACGATGTCGTACGGGTTGACGCTCAGCGCGTCCTCGCCGAGTTCGGCGTGCGCGCCGGCCTCCCGGGACAGGACGAGCGCGCAGCCCCGGTCGGAGACCACCGGGACCTCCTTGGCGACCAGGTTCATGCCGTCCCGGATCGGGTTGACCAGGGCGACGTCGGCCATCCGGTAGGCGGCCAGCGAGCGCGGGAAGTCGTCGTCGACGTGCAGGATCAGCGGCCTCCAGTCGGGCGTGGCGAACTCCGCGTCGATCTCCGCGGCGAGCGCCCGTACCCGGTCGGTGTACGCCCGGTACTCGGCGAGGTCGGTGCGCGAGGGGTAGGCGAACGCGATGTGGACCACCCGGTCGCGCCACTCGGGGCGGGTGCGCAGCAGGTGCCGGTAGGCCAGGAAGCCGCGGACGATGTTCTTGCTCAGCTCGGTGCGGTCGACCCGGACGACCGTGCGGCGCTCGCCGACGGCGGTGCGCAGGGCGGCGAGCCGCTCGTCGACGTCCGGGCGGTGGGCGCGCTCGCGCAGGAAGTCGGCGTCGGCGCCCAGGCCGTGCACGCCGAGCGCGGTGGTGCGGCCCGCGTGGGTCACCGTGAGCGCCTCGCGGTCGACCTCCGCGCCGAGGTACCGCTCGCAGCAGTCGGCGAAGGCGAGCGCCCAGCGGCGGGTCAGGAAGCCGGCCCGGTCGGCGCCGAGGATGCCGGTGAGGACGTCCACGGCGACGTCGTCGGGCAGCAGCCGCAGGTACTCGGGCGGTGCCCACGGGGTGTGCGAGAAGTGGCCGATCCGCAGGTCGGGGCGGGCGGCGCGGAGCAGGGCCGGGACGAGCGAGAGGTGGTAGTCCTGCACCAGCACGGCGGCGCCGGGGGCGGCCTCGGCGGCGAGGGCCTCGGCGAAGGCGGTGTTGTACGCGGTGTAGGCCTGCCACTCGGTGCGGAAGCCGGCGTCGAAGGCGGGGTCGGTGGGGGTGTTCCAGAGCAGGTGGTGGACGAACCAGAGGGTGGAGTTGGCGATGCCGTTGTAGGCGCGGGCGAAGGTCTCCGGGTCGATGTCGAGCATCCGGACGGCCTGCCCGCCGACGTCGTGGCCGGCCCGGTCGAGGCGGCCGTCGGGGGCCTCCCGGGCGGCCCGGCGGTCGGCGTCGGAGAGGGCGGCGCAGACCCAGACGGCGTCCGGGTCGTCGATCGCGGAGAGGCCGGAGACCAGGCCGCCGCCGCCTCTGCGGAGGGTCAGCGTCCCGTCCTCCGCGGTGCCGAAGGACACCGGCCCCCGGTTGGACGCCACCAGCACGGGGGCGGTGCCGGTCGGATTCGAACGCTCGGTCGTGTCAAGGCCCATGGTTGGTTGGTTGCCGGGGGTCCGGGGTGGCAAACCCGTCGGACCGGTCGGGCGTGCGGCCCTACCGCCGGGTGGCGTACTCGGGAACGGTGTGCATCGGGGGGCGCTCGGTGGCGGTGACCGGGTGGGTGTGGGCCGTGAAGGCACGGGTCCGCGGGTCACGGGTGAACTGGGTGAGCAGCGGGTGGACCAGGTCGGCGGCGGCCTTGAGCCGGTGGGCGCGGTCGAGCCGCTCCAGCGCGGTGCGGTAGATGGTGGCGGCCATCCGGCCGAGCGCCTGGCCGTCCTGGTGCCGGTGGTGGCGGACGCCGACGTCCACCTGGGCGAGCGCGTCCAGCCCGGCCGTCTCCAGGGCGTCCACCAACAGACCGAGCTCGACCCCGTAGCCGGTGGGGAAGGGCAGTCGTTCGAGCAGCGAGCGCCGGGCCGCGTACTCACCGCCGAGCGGCTGGACGAAACCGGCGAGTTCCGGCCAGTGCAGGTTGAGCAGCGGGCGGGCGACGAGTTCGGTGACCCGGCCGCCGCCGGCCGGCACCACCGCGCCGTCCGTCTCCAGCGGGCGGTCGTACATCGCCTTGACCAGCTGGATGCCGGGCTCGGTGAGCAGCGGGCCGAGGATGCCGGAGACCAGTGCGGGGTCGAACTCGCGCAGGTCGGCGTCGACGAAGCAGACGATCTCGCCGCGGGTGACCAGCAGCGAGCGCCAGAGCACCTCGCCCTTGCCGGGGGCGGCGGGCAGCCGGGGGAGGATCTCGTCCCGGTGGACGACGGTGGCGCCGGCCTCGGCCGCGACCGCGGCGGTGCCGTCCGCGGAGCCGGAGTCGACCACCACCAGCTCGTCGACCAGCGGCAGCCGCTCCATCAGCTCGCGCCGGATGATCCGGACGATCTCGCCGACGGTGGCCTCCTCGTCCAGGGCGGGGAGCACGACGCTGACCGTGCCGGCCGGGCCGAGCGCGCGCTTGGCCGCCGGCAGCGTGTGCACCGGGCGGTCGGCCGCGCTCCACGAGCGCCGGCGCAGCCAGGACGCCGTCTCGGGGAGGAGCTCGGAGGTCGGTTCGGCGGGCACGGTGCTCTCCTCGGCGGGGTCGGGTGCGGGGCGGGGTACGGAGCCGGATGGGACGGGGCATCTCGCGTGGCGGACGGTGCCGTTCGAGGTTGACGCCTTCGGATACAGTCTTCGTACAGCGGTCGCACCTTCGCACGCCGGGGTCGCCGCTGAGCAGGACCACAACTTCACAGAGCTCATCCAGAGGGACTGAGGGAACGGCCCGTCGACGTCCCGGCAACCTTCTCGCGCGGCCGGCCCACGGGCCCCGGCGGGACAGGTGCCAATTCCGGCCCGTACGCGACCGCGTCACGGGGAAGATGAGGAGAGAGGCCTCCGCCATCATGGCCATTGACACCGCCGCACCCGACACCGTCGACCTCGGCCCCGCCACCCAGCTGTCCTGTCGCGAGTGCGGTACCCGGTTCCCGCTCGGTCCCAGCTTCGCCTGCCTGGAGTGCTTCGGCCCGCTGGAGATCGCCTACGACTTCGGCAGCGAGGGCGCGGAGGAGCTGCGCAAGCGGATCGAGGCCGGTCCGGCGTCGATCTGGCGCTACGCCCCGCTGCTGCCGGTGCCCGCGGACGTCGCGTCCAAGCCGAACCTCAACCCGGGCTGGACCCCGCTGGTGAAGGCCGACAACCTGGGCCGCGAGCTCGGTTTCACCGCCCAGCTGCACGTCAAGGACGACTCCGGCAACCCGACCCACTCCTTCAAGGACCGCGTGGTGGCCTGCGCCATCGAGGCGGCCCGCGCGTTCGGCTACACCACGCTGTCCTGCTCCTCGACCGGCAACCTGGCCGGCGCGGTGGGCGCGGCGGCGGCCCGGGCGGGCTTCCGGTCCTGCGTGTTCATCCCGCACGACCTGGAGCAGGGCAAGGTCGTCATGGCCGGTGTCTACGGCGGCGAGCTGATCGGCATCGAGGGCAACTACGACGACGTGAACCGCTTCTGCTCGGAGCTGATCGGCGATCCGGCCGGCGAGGGCTGGGGCTTCGTCAACGTCAACCTGCGGCCCTACTACGGCGAGGGCTCCAAGACGCTCGCCTTCGAGATCTGCGAGCAGCTCGGCTGGCGGCTGCCGGAGCAGATCGTGATCCCGATCGCCTCGGGCTCGCAGCTCACCAAGATCGACAAGGGTCTGCAGGAGCTCATCCGGCTCGGCCTGGTCGAGGACCGGCCGTACCGGATCTTCGGCGCCCAGGCGGCGGGCTGCTCGCCGGTCTCGGCGGCGTTCAAGGCCGGCCACGACGTGATCCGGCCGGTCAAGCCGGACACCATCGCCAAGTCGCTGGCGATCGGAAACCCGGCCGACGGCCCGTACGTGCTGGACATCGCCCGGCGCACCGGCGGCGCGGTGGAGGACGTGACGGACGAGGAGGTCGTGGCCGCGATCCGGCTGCTGGCCCGGACCGAGGGCATCTTCGCGGAGACTGCGGGCGGCGTCACGGTCGGCGTGCTCAAGAAGCTGGTCGAGACCGGGCAGCTGGACCCGTCGAAGGAGACCGTCGCGATCAACACCGGTGACGGCCTCAAGACGCTGGACGCTGTTTCGGAGGCCGGGATGACCGCCGTCATCCGGCCGACCCTGGACTCCTTCCGGGACGCCGGTCTGGCGACCGCCTGATCCCGTCCGGCCCCCCCGCCCCACCAGCCCCGCCCGTCCGCCCAGCCCCCGAAACGAGGAGACCCCCCATGAGCGCCAACGTCCGAATCCCGACCATCCTGCGCACCTACACCGGCGGCGTCGCCGAGGTCCCCGCCGAGGGCGCGACCCTGGGCGAGGTCATCGCGGACCTGGAGAAGAACCACACCGGGATCGCCGCGCGGATCCTGGACGACACCGGCAAGCTGCGCCGTTTCGTCAACGTCTACGTGAACGACGACGACGTGCGCTTCGCGGAGGGTCTGGCGACGGAGATCAAGGACGGCGCGAACGTCTCGATCATCCCGGCGGTCGCCGGCGGCTGAGTTTCCCGGACGCCCGTTCCCCCGGGGCGGACGCGCCGTTGCCGGCCGTCCGCGGCACGGAATTCCGT